>JBECKU010000238.1:0-3258 GCA_040235385.1 Candidatus Sulfobium sp.
GTACCGTGCGACGTCGCTTATCGTGTAGGGAGATTTCATCTTGAGAAAAGTCGGTACGTCCCCCCCGATGAGGTCCATATCAACGATAATGGTAGGTTCCTTCGTGGTCTCATAGATGCCCGCCGCAAGATTAACCGCAAGCGTTGTGACGCCAACGCCGTTTTTTGAACTGCAGACAGTGTAGATCTTGCCCTCCTTCGACTGCCCGGTTCCTGGAGAGCCCCGAAAGCGGGAGAATTTTTGCAGCGCGGGAGAAAGATCAACCTCAGCGACGGGTTTTAGCAGATATTCAGTAGCTCCGGCGCTTGTGAATTTGCGCACGGTCTCAAATGACCTGTCCTCACCAACCGCGAAAATGGATATCTCCGGATGACTCTTCACGATTTCCTCAATCCAGCTAAGGCACAAAGAATTCCCTTCAGAACACATATCGAGTATGACCACCGTGGGCTTTTTCTCACCGATCAGGTCAGTGCCGCTCTCGAAGTCCCGGGCAACGCCTTCCACTACAGCGTTGTTACCCTTTTTCCCGGCATACCGGGTTATATCTCCTATTAAGTCAGCGTCGGAGCTTATGATAATCAGGCGAATTTCATCCGGCATATGGTGTCCTTTCTCCGCGGAAGATGTTTTCCCACCCTCTTCCACCGTTTACTTATTATCATGTGCAGTTCCTCTTTGTCACCAATCACCAGCCTATAACGACCCTTCTCGCCACGCCCACAAACAAGGTAGCAAATAGCGTCTTGGTTGATAACTGCCGGGGTGTAAATAGTTTATGCCTAGCGCCATTCCCGCCTTTCCACCTCGACGGATCAGCCGGGGCTGACGCTTAATGACGGCTCTTTTGAAAAAGCCAAATTTGTACACAGACATTATTCAAGGGTCACACCTCCTTACCGAAAACTCTTTCATAAATGTAATCGATGTTTCTGAAATAGTTCGCGAGGTCGAAGATGTCGTTCAGATCCTTTGAGGATAGATATTTCTTTACTTCTTTATCCTTCGCAAGCAGCGACTTGAATTCTTTTTTCGTCTTCCAACTCTTCATGGCGTTCTTCTGGACGACTTCATACGCATCTTCCCGGGTCATCCCTTTTTCAGTTAGACTGAGCAGAACCTGCTGGGAATTATAGAGACCGTAGCTCCGCTTCATGTTCTCCTCCATCCTGTCCGGATACACATGGAGCCCCGAAAGTATCCCTGTCAGCCTGTGAAGCATATAGTCTACAAGTATCGTACTGTCGGGGATGATCACCCGTTCTACGGACGAGTGTGAGATGTCCCTCTCATGCCAGAGAGCAACGTTCTCAATAGCCGCCAGCGCGTTCGCTCTGACCACTCTCGCCAGCCCTGTGAGGTTCTCGCAGCCGACGGGGTTCCGCTTGTGGGGCATCGCCGATGAGCCCTTCTGTCCTTTCGCAAAGGGTTCTTCGGCTTCGAGGACTTCCGTCCTCTGGAGGTGGCGTATCTCCACTGCTATTTTCTCGACAGAAGCAGAGATTATCGCAAGTGTGGTCAGAAATTCGGCGTGCCTGTCTCTCTGGACCACCTGAGTCGCCACAGGCTCGGGTTTAAGGCCAAGTTTCTTGCATACCTTTTGCTCGATCTCGACGGGGATATTCGAAAAGGTTCCCACAGCCCCTGAAAACTTTCCTACGCTTACCGTTTTTTTCGCCTTTTCCATCCTTTCGAGGTTCCTCTTCGCCTCCTCGTACCAGAGGGCGAATTTCAGGCCGAAGGTCATGGGCTCGGCATGCACGCCGTGGCTTCTGCCGATGCAGACCGTTTTTTTGTATTTCAATGCCTGCTCTCTGAGGACTTTTATCATGGCTTTGATATCTCCGATAATTATGGCTGCGGCCTCTTTCATCAGAAGGGATTGAGCGGTGTCCACGATGTCGGAAGAGGTGAGCCCCTTGTGCACATGCCGCGATTCAGGGCCGACCTTTTCCGAGACACAGGTTAGAAAAGCGATTACGTCATGCTTCACTACGGCCTCGATCTCATCGATTCTCGCAACGTCGAAGCAGGCGTTCTTTCTGATGATTCCCAGAGATTTTTCGGGAATACAACCAAGCTCGGCCCATGCCTCGCAGGCAGCGATCTCGACATCGAGCCACTTCTGGAATTTGTTCTCCGGTTCCCAGAGTCTCCCCGTTTCTTTTCTGGTATAACGTGATATCATTGCCTTCCCCCTAGTGATTTGTCATGCTTCATGATTTTTTTATGGATTGAATACCACAAAGCGGCTACGGTCAAGTCAGGCTTTTCCGCAGTCATGTGCGATCTTGTCGAGCAGTCCGTTGATGAAGGCAACAGACTCCATGGAAGAATATTTCTTTGCGATCTCTAGAGATTCGTTTATGGTGACCGCAGGAGGAATATCCGGACGGTAGAGTATCTCGAAGACCGCAAACCTCAGGATGTTCCTGTCGACCGCGGCCATCCTTTTCAGGTCCCAGTTTGCGGCGGCCTCCTTTATTACCCGGTCGATATCTTCCATATGCTCGACCGTCCCCCTGAAGACGGCCTCGGCAAATTCTCTTGACGCCTTCGCCTCATCTTTATCGGACCAGAAATCGTCCGGAGTTTCCGGGGGCGCCATGCCTTGCCGGGTATATTCACGCTGGAACAACATCTGAAGCGCAAACTCCCTGGCTTTCCGGCGGTTCATTAAACGTAATGCGGGATACGGAAATCAGAATTCAGGATGCTCTGTCTCTTGAACGACTTCGGACTCCCGGCTCCCGGATTCACAGTTTTTTCAAGACCTGAGCCATTTCTATCGCGGTAATAGCTGCATCGAACCCCTTGTTGCCGCTCTTCGTGCCGGCCCTTTCGACCGCCTGCTCGATCGTATCAGACGTGATCACTCCAAAGGCAATCGGCACGCCGGTCTCCAGAGACACCGCCGCAATCCCTTTTGATACCTCTGCAGCAACATAATCGAAATGCGGCGTAGCCCCGCGTATTACGGTGCCGAGACATATGACCGCATTATATGAGCCTTTCGAGGCCAGCTTACTCGCTGCAAGCGGAATTTCAAAGGAACCGGGGACCCTTACCACATCGATATCGTCATCCTTCGCGCCGTGCCTGACAAGAGCGTCCACTGCGCCGTCCAGAAGCCTGCTTGTGATGAAATCATTAAACCTGCTTACTACTATGCCGAATTTGAGACCCTTTGCCTGCAGTTCCCCCTGAATGACCCTCATATCTTCCCTCCCGAAGTAGATTTATCCAGCAGTTGCAATA
>JBECKU010000253.1:0-6470 GCA_040235385.1 Candidatus Sulfobium sp.
TGTTCGTTCCTCCTATATCGGCCGTAATAAGGTTATAAGTCATGGCTGGTCAGGGCAATAAATATAACGATTTTCCCGTCTTTCAGCGGTTTTTCTTCCAGATACATCAGGCATGACTACATAGTAGCCGGAAAAGCCGCGCCACTCAAGCACGGTCTTCCTGATTTATTCGAGGAGCGACCATATTTTTCAGTCAGAGGATGACATTACCGGCCGAAGAGCCAGCGCTTGAAGTTCCAGAAATGGATGATCTTCTGGGTAAAGGCAGTTTGATCGACCCTTGTCGCCAGATCTTTCAGCTCGGTCCGCGTCTTGGAAATCTCTCTGTCCCTGGCCCTGTCGAGCCCACCGTCGGCAATAAAATGCTGAATTTTTGCCAGCTCTCCGGCATCAAGCCAGACCCCGTGTTTGTTGCACTCGTCGATCAGGACACCCGAAATCCGGCCGAAATTCTTTCTGTTCATTATCTTTCCGCACCGGACACAGGGGATATAGTGGGGTGTTTCCTTCAGAGGTTCCCGCAGATAAGGGCCCTTGAAATCGTCATTTCGATAGACTTCATACTCTCTCGTCGCAAGATGAAATTCGTCCCTGTCAAGCCAAAGGCCCCCGCATTTCGCGCAGAGATCGTACTCTTCACTGCCGTGCAAGTGAATATCGAGCCGGATGTTGCATCGTGGACACACCGGTTCCCGGGACTTGAGATTTTCATGCAGATGACCGCCGCACAGGGGGCAGACGGTATAACTACTGTTTATTTTTTTTCCGCAATACTCGCAGTTTCGTATATTCTTCATTCGTTCATTATTATTATTTTGGAGCCTCTAAATGTCAAGACTGTTGAGTGACCCGATCGGCAGCGCAATGTGAATGACTAAAGCTTTCTCATTTCCTTAAATGCATTGATCAGTCCATTTGTCGAAGAATCATGGGAGTTCACGCTTCCTTCATGTCGAAGATCGGGCAGTATCTTCTTTGCGAGGTCCTTGCCCAGTTCGACGCCCCACTGGTCAAAACTGAAGATATTCCATATCACACCCTGCACGAAGATCTTGTGTTCGTACATCGCGATCAGGCTTCCGAGTGTTTCCGGCGTGATCTTTTTGATCAGAATGGAATTGGTCGGCCTGTTACCCTTGAATGTCCTGAAAGGGGCCAGTCCGGCGACAGACTCCCCGCTCATGCCTGATTCCCTGAGTTCGGCAGCCGCCTCTTCCTCAGCCTTTCCCTTCATCAACGCCTCGGTCTGGGCAAAGAAATTCGAGAGCAGTATTGCATGGTGATCGCCGACCGGATTGTGACTTATCGCAGGCGCGATAAAATCGCAGGGCACGATCTTAGTTCCCTGGTGGATAAGCTGGTAAAAGGCATGCTGACCATTCGTTCCCGGTTCGCCCCATATGATCGGACCTGTTCCGTAGTCAACCTCCCGGCCGTTCCTGTCGATGTACTTCCCGTTGCTTTCCATATCTCCCTGCTGAAAATAGGCCGGGAACCTGTGCATATACTGGTCATAAGGGAGGATCGCGTGCGTCTCCATACCGAGAAAATTATTATTCCAAATTCCCATCAGCGCGAGGATTACGGGTATATTATTTTCAAAAGGGGTATTCTTGAAATGTAGGTCCATGGCGTGTGCGCCGTCAAGAAGACCGATGAAATTTTCGAACCCGATCGAGCAGGCGATGGAGAGGCCGATCGCCGACCAGAGCGAGTATCTCCCCCCGACCCAGTCCCAGAACCTGAACATGTTTTCAGGCGAGATGCCGAAGTTCTCCACCCCTTCAAGGTTTGTCGAAATAGCGACAAAATGTTTCCTGACGAGGCTCTCGTCCCCGGCGGCGTCGAGAAACCACTTTCTGGCTGTATGGGCGTTGGTCATCGTTTCCTGCGTCGTAAAGGACTTCGATGATACCATGAATAATGTAGTTTCCGGGGAAACTTCCTTCAATGTTTCGGCTATATGCGTCCCATCGATATTCGAGACGAAATGCGGCCGGATATGGGCCTTGCGGTAAGGTTTCAGGGCCTCCGTCACCATTACCGGCCCAAGATCCGAACCCCCGATCCCTATATTGACGATGTCCCTTACGGGCATTCCGGTATAGCCCTTCCAGTCCCCGGAAATAACTCTTCCAGAGAAGGACTCCATCTGCTTCAATACCGCATTCACTTCTGACATCACGTCCTTCCCGTCGAGATATACGGGGGTATTCGACCTGTTTCTCAGAGCAACATGGAGAACCGCACGGTCCTCCGTTTCGTTGATTTTATCGCCCGCAAACATCTTTTTGATTCCGTCCTTCAACTCCGCCTCTTCCGCAAGTTGCAGAAGAAGCCGAAGGGTCCGGTCGTCAATGATATTTTTTGAATAGTCGACCAGCATATCCCCGAACCTCAGCGACAATTTCCTGAAGCGTTCGGGATCTTCCGCAAAAAACTCCTTCATATGCTTCTTTTTCATATCAGGCAGATGAGCGGTGAGTTCTTTCCACGCCGCGGTCTGAAGCGGATTTATCTTATGCAGCATTTCATCCTCCTGTTTCTCCATATATTTTCGTTATGCTGTCCAGGAACTGCAAAAGTCGCCCTCAGCCGCCGGTGGAAAAGCCGGGGTAAAGAAGCATTCCTCCGTCCACATAGATTGTTGTTCCGTTGATGTAATCGGCTTCATCCGACGCCAGCCAGACCGCGACACGGGCGATGTCCTCTGTCTCGCCGATCCGCTTATACGGTATCAGTTTAAGCAACTCGGCCTCCGCCTCCGGGGACTCCCACGCGTTCCTGTTGATATCAGTCTTTATGGCGCCAGGCCCGATACTGTTTACCCTGATCTTTTTCGGTGCAAGCTCCTGGGCTATGCTTTTCATAAGCATCATGATCCCTCCCTTCGAGGCGGCATAGTTCACATGGCCCGCCCAGGGAATCAATTCGTGAACCGAGCTGATAAAGATGATTTTGCCTGCGGCTTTCGAGCGCCCACTGACGACCCCTCTTCTGACAAATTCTCTCGCTGCTTCCTTCGCACAGAGAAACGCGCCGGTGAGGTTGATGTCCAGCACGGTCCGCCACTGTTCCGGGGTCATGTCAAGAAACTCCGAATCCTTCTGAACCCCCGCGTTGTTCACCAGTATATCGACAGTGCCGTATTTCTCAATTGCCGCTACGAACAGCGCGCGCACGTCATCTTTCCTGCTGACATCGGCTTTCACAGCGATAGCTTCACCTCCGGCCTCTTCGATATCCTGTACAACCTTATGCGCGGAGTCTTCATCCGATACATAATTTACAACTACCCCGGCCCCGGCCGCAGCCATGGCCCTGACCGTAGCCTTCCCTATGCCTGAATTGGACCCTGTAACAACCGCTGTCTGTCCCGACAATATCCTGCCGACACCCATTTTGCCCTCCTGTTGCCGCAACATTTAACGGCTCACCCGCCGAATCCCTATCGACAGAAGACTAACCCCAAAAAGTGCGATAGGGAAATGCCGCTTTTGTGTAAAATTTATTTTCGATACCCGGCCTGTACTACAGAATGCCCAGGGGGCGCCGTCATCGGGATAGCCTTATGAGAAAGATCTCTAGTCCGTTACAGAATATGTATAGTTAAAACCGACTGTGTCATCATAAGGGTTAGTGAACATGAAACAGTAATACTGCTTTTTTTCAGCAATAAAAGTGCCTTCTCTGGCCGATACATTATCCTCGGAAACAGGATAAAATATTTGACCGTCTTCATGGTAATGGATATTGAAGTTGATGGGTTTCTCGGCTTTGAATGAATACTCGAGGACCTGTCCTGCGTTCATCTCGAAGCAGTCCTCGAAGACACCCGGTTCCAGCGTCTCGGCATAACGCGGAGTCATCGTGGCGCATCCTGTAAACAGAACGGCTAAAACTGCAATCACCGGAAATACGGACAATCTTTTGAACATGTGGCCTCCTTTTTAAGCGTCTGTATCTAAATTGCTTCTCATTATTTCAGACCTACTACTCTGAAAAACACCAGGCTTCTATTCGACCACGCAGACCGTAATTCCCGCTCCTTGTCCGATGATCTTGCTCGTCACGCTCCCTGTAAAGATCCGTTTCGCCCTGGAGAGGCCTCTGCGTCCCATCACCAGGGTCCTGTAACCGCCGTCCCGGGCTTCTTCGAGAACACTCTCGGCCACGTCGACCGAATCCGAGATGGATTTAATTTCTATCCGGTCCGGGCTCATCCCGGCATCCGTCAGTATCTTTATCGCCCGGCGGAAAAGCTCTTCGAACTTCGTCTTCCGGTCTGTCAGCCATTGATTGAGAAGCCGCTCCCTGACCTCCTTCTCTTGAGGTCCGGGAATGTGACCGTCGTCCCAGAGTGGAGCTGGCGGGTAGGGGATAACATGCAGAAGGACAATCCTGAGATCCGGAAGACATGAAAAATGTCTTCCGGCGAAATCGACCGCCCTGAAAGAACATTCCGATCCGTCGAAGGCTATGAGCATATTTTCCATCGTCTTCTCCTGTCCGCGAAGCAGGCCCGGGAACTTTGATATCCCCGATCAGATCAACCCGCAGCGCGTTAATTCTACTCCAAGTATAGCAAAAAAACAGCCGGTTCCAACCCATATTATTCATAAATTCAAGAACGGCGTACAGTGCTTGCGCGGATTTATTTGCGACCTGCCGGGAGGCATGCAGGTATTCATACAATATGTATCTTTGAAATAAAGAGGCAAGAACCTCGGAACGAAGCGAGAATGAGCGAATGTATTATGCGTCGCCTTACTCTGACCTCAGTTTATGAATAATATGGCTAAATCAGAATTTCTCATGATATTCCTTGACTTTTTTTGCGAATTCCCGCCCGAACTCGTAGCATTTCGTCTCGTCTTCCATGGAAGGGCGGTAAAGGATCTGCAAGCCGGGCTCGAAGGTCTCCAGCCCCATTTTCCCGAATTCCCCGTAAGCCTCCTTCACGGCCCCTCCACCCCAACCATAGCTCCCGAAGGCCCCGACGATGCGGTTTTTTGGCCTGAGCCCCCTCAGATGAGTTAGAAATTCCGCTACTGTGGGGAACATGATATTGTTCAGCGTCGGGGTACCGATAAGGCAGCCCCGGGATTTCCAGAATTCTTTTATTGCAACGCTCATCGGGGTGGCCCTTAGCTTGATGACCTTACATTCCACACCCTCGTCCTTGATCCCCTGCATCATGGGGAGTGTCATCTGTTCGGTGCTGTGCCACATGGTGTCGTAAATCACGGATATGCTGAGGTTGGACTTTCCATTTGCCATATCGAGATACATTTGCATAACCTTGTCGGGGTTCGATCTCCAGATAATCCCGTGATCGGGTGCTATCATATCGATCTGGAGACCGAGTTTCTGGATATCTGCGATCTTGTTCTTTATCAACTGCCCGAAAGGCATCAGGATATTCGCGTAATAATCGACGACAGAATCCTCCAGCCCGGACATGGATTCACAGGTAACAAACTCGTCATCGAATCTCACGGCGGAGGCGATGTGCTGCCCGAAGCCGTCCTGGCTGATCAAAAGCCGGTCTTCTTTCACATAGGTCATCATTGAATCAGGCCAGTGGAGCATCGGGGTCTCCAGAAAGAGAAGCGTCTTCTTCCCTGTTTTCAGAGTATCGCCGGTCTTTACGACTTTGATGTCCCAATGAGACAGATCGAAAAAACGGGCAAGACCTTTTTTCCCTTTCTCCGTGATATAGATAGTGGCCTTCGGCGTCAGTTCCATAATTTTGTCGATGCTCGTCACGTGATCGTTTTCGATATGGTTGATGACTATGTGCCGTATCTTCCCCGGATCGGTCAAACCCCTGATATTCTTTATGCTGATATCGGCAAAGTCGTGTTTCACCGTATCGAGCAGGGTGATCTCATCGTCCATAATGAGATAGTTATTATAGGTCGTCCCGTTCGGTGTGACATAGCCGTGAAAGTCTCTCACGGCCCAATCGATCGCCCCTACCCAATATATACCGTCCTTCAATTCTGCCTTCATATATGTCCTCCTGTCTGAGAATTCAGCCGGCCAAAGGCCTTATATCTTCACTTACGCCTTCCGTCGGACAACTCTCATCCTTTTCATCTATTGTTGATTATAAAAAATAATACCGCGAAAAGGCTGTCTTGTCACGCGCCGCGGCAAAAACCCGATAAGAGAAAGTCCCCAAGAAGTCTCCGTTGTCCCTTTAAATGTGATATCTTATAAAAAGGGAAGCTTCGGACTGAAAGAAGGAATTTGAAGAAAGCATTTATCTATAGCGACGATTTCACGAAGTACGACTACGGTGCATCGCACCCTCTTAAGACGGCCCGGCTGAAGATCACCTACGAACTCATCAGTGCCTATGGTCTTTTTTCACTTCCCGGGTCCATACTCTGTGAACCGGAAAAAGCGTCCGATGAAGAGCTCATTATGTTTCATGAGAAGGAATATATCGAAATGCTCAAGTC
>JBECKU010000365.1:0-1650 GCA_040235385.1 Candidatus Sulfobium sp.
TAGTGTTTTAGCATTGTCTTTTATGAACTCCTCAAAAATAATGACCTTGATCTGCTCTTTATTAAAGACTCTCAGAAACCTTTGGATGTGCTCATAATAATCTGCTCTTGATCGATAAAATAAAAACGATGGACTTCTTGCTCCCTGAGGTATCGAGAGATGTTTTTTTCGTGTTTCCTCCAAGGCCAGAGCTTTTGTAAAGTCCATTTCGTCTTCAGTAGTTTCACTTAAATATTGAGAATGGAGCGAATGCATGAAACTGACCGGCTCCCTGAACATCATGATTATTTTAGCATTTGGGTTATATCTATGAATCTCTTCAGCCGATGTTTCTGATTAAAGATAGATTGTAGAAGCTTCCCCCCTTATTTTTTCATCATGAGCATCTTTAAATAATTCGGAATAACTTTCCTCATTTGTATGATGAAAAAATAAGTTCTTTTTGTAGAATTTTTCACTTTCTTTGTGGATATCGGAACAGAAAAAACAAGGTTCTTTTTCTACAGACATAAATATTTCTGGATGGAGTTTAAGCAGTTCATATAAAGCGCTTGTTCCTGATTTCGGTTCACCAGCAATCAGTAAGTTAGCTTTTTTCATAAGATATTCTCTAAAATATTTTTCAAAAAATCTGCAGGTAATTCTTACTCCACGGTGGCTACATTAATGTTCGATAAAAACATTGACCGATCCCCGATTGCAAGCCTGGTTTCTTGATTTGAAGTTGAGATAATGTTTCATTGTAAATTTTCCATCTGGTTATTCAAATAGTTAAGGATAAGTAAATATAGAGTAAGGCCTTCATAAGGCGATAATTACCTTTCTAGATACTGAAAGTATAAATATGAAATATAAGCTTGTGCCTTAAATGGACTTTTTATGAGCGGAGCTTTATTCTCCTAATACTTTATTGGGTGTGCTATAGAGCTATTAATAGCATCTCATCTAGATAATAAGAATGAAGAAATAACAGGCATAGAATAGGGCCATCCTAAGCTTAATTGTAAAGGTATTAACAACATGAAATTAATCATTCAGATTCCCTGTTTTAACGAGGCTGAAACCCTTGCGATTACCCTGAATGCGCTACCTAGAAGCGTGCCAGGTTTTGACAAGGTGGAGTGGTTAATCGTTGATGATGGTAGTACCGACGACACCGTGAAAGTTGCTAAGGAATGCGGTGTGGATCATGTGGCGCAACATACCCATAACAAGGGATTGGCGCGGGGTTTTATGACGGGCATTAATGCATGCCTTGCCTTAGGCGCCGATGTGATTGTGAATACCGATGCAGACAATCAATATAATGCCGATGATATTCCTTTGTTAACTGCACCTATACTTTCCAGGAAAGCAGACATTGTTGTGGGCGCTCGCCCCATAGAAAGTATTGAACATTTTTCACCTATAAAAAAATTCCTTCAGAAATTAGGTTCCTGGGTTGTGCGTGTTGCTTCAAAAACAGATATTCCTGATGCGCCAAGCGGTTTTAGAGCCATGAGCCGTGATGCAGCTAAACAGCTCATGGTGTTTAATGATTATACTTACACGCTAGAGACTATTATTCAGGCTGGTCAAAAGAATATGGCAATTACTTCGGTTCCTATTCGGGTAAATGAAGATTTAAGGCCGTCTCGCTTAGTAAAAAGC
>JBECKU010000320.1:0-9999 GCA_040235385.1 Candidatus Sulfobium sp.
GTGGATGGCGGCGAATATGCTTTTTGTGCATATTGTCTGAAATCGATCATAGGTGTATGTGCGGAATGTGACAGCATTTTGAGCAGACTCGACCCTATTGGAGTGAACAGTGACGGCCGCCGGATATGTTATAAATGCAGCGCAGCCCACGACATGGCCCTTGACGAGGATCAATAGAGCAGTAGAGGATGAAATAGCCTGAAAAGGAGGCTGCATATGCCGGAGATGAGTGAAGAAGAAAAGCATCGTCATATAGAGGCGGCTTTTCAGATTGACGACTTATACTTGCAGACCCTCGAATGTCTGCGCGAAGATCTCACGGGGCAGGGCATTGATATAGACTCGGGAGAAGGCAGGAAGGTTTTTGTCCGGGCTGTACGAAAATTGAACGAGAGATTCTATCAGGGCAAATGAGCTGTCGAAGACCTCTTCTTTTCGATCCCGGCAGAATGCGCCAGATGAGCGCGGACGCCGACCGGGAGGAATTTCCCGACCTCCTTACCGATCATCTTACCGGAAAGGAGATACCCTTTACCAACAGGGACAATATCCGGCAGAAGGTCCTGAAGTTCCTGCTGGGGAAAAAAGGTTACGAGCGGAACGATATCGCAGTCGATCGCGAAATTACATTCAGGGTCGAGGGACAGGAGATGCGGTCGCTGGTGGATATTGCAATTGTGATGGACGGTCACACCCTGATGATATGGAAATGCGCTCCGGGATCGGTCGTCAGCAGGGAGCGACAGATCATCGCCTCGGCGAGACTCCTCGAAGATTATCTTGTTCCCCTTGCGGTCGTAACGAATGGTGTCGAAATGGAGCTTCTCGACACAGCTTCTGAAAAAGTGGTCGCCAGCGGTTTTCAGTCTTTGCCCTCCCGGCGCGAATTGTCGCTTGATTTCACACCTTTCAGGTATCGTCCCGTCAAACGGACGAAGGTCATCTATGAGCAAAGAATTCTTTCTACATATGATGCGATCAGTTGTTCCGTATTCAGTGAAGGTCATTAACCCTAAAAATGCAATTGCATTCAGACATACACGGAGAAAATCTTTAAAAGTAGACAATTTTGATCCATAGGAATATCTATCGGTTTGTGAGTTTCAGCTAAAGGATAGTTTTCAGTGACGATGGTTACGATTTGTATAATAAACGACCCATACGACATTTTCTTGCGGATCTTTAGGGAAAGGTTACTGAATGGAAGTTACGGTCAGTAAATTTATAGTAAAGTATCTCGAGAAACTTGGGGTCGAGTACGTCTTCGGGATACCCGGAGCTCATATCCTGCCGGTATTCGACGCATTGTATGATTCCGGGGTCAAGACTATCCTTGCCAAGCACGAACAGGGAGCGTCTTTTATGGCCGGCGGTTATGCGAGGCGTTCCGGAACGGTCGGGGTATGCATCGCAACAGCAGGACCCGGTGCCACTAACCTTGTTACAGGTCTTGCCAATGCCTATATGGACAGGCTTCCTGTCCTGGCGATCACGGGAGAAACCCCAACCTATTCGTTTGGGAAGGGAGCCCTGCAGGAAAGTTCCGGAGAGGGGATCTGCATTAATCAGTTCGATATCTTCAGGGGGATCACCCGGCATAACAGCATAGTCCAGAGAACGGATTATCTGTTGAACCAGTTCAGGAACATCACTTGTATTCTCCGCTCAAAAAACCCCGGACCTGTGCTCCTGAGTTTTCCCTATAATATTCTTAAGGAGACGGTCGACGACGCACTGCTCGACAATATCCATTTATCGGGGAAAAGGCCTCCTGAGAAAGAAGAAACATGTATCCCGGCGGATGAGATAGTCTCACTCCTGAAGTCTTCGCGGTATCCGGTCGTAATCGCAGGGTACGGCAGTGTCCTTGCGGGTGCTGAAAGTTCGATATCAAGCTTTTGCGAAGAGACCCGTATCCCTTTGGCCACGACCCTCAAGGCAAGGGGGATCCTGCCTGAGACATCCGACCTTTCACTCGGGGTGCTCGGAATCACTTCCAATGAATTTGCATTTCGTTATATCTCCGAAAAGGCGGACCTTGTGCTGATCGCCGGGGCCAGTTTCGGAGAAAGGACCAGTTATAACTGGAACGGTCAGCTCCTCAAAGGTAAAAAAATAATCCAGATAGATAATGATGAAAGACAGTTGAATAAAGTATTTACCGCTGACATTGCCGTAGAGAACGATGCAGGGGTGGTCTTTAATCGTATCCTCCGGCGTCTGGGCAGCAACGGCATCCGAACGAAAGACCTTGGGGAAGTTTCAGCTTTACGGTCCAGGTATGGAAACCAGGATGACGGAGACAACGGCTTTTTCCTGGTGAGTCGCTTTCTCGAAAACATGAGCGATCATTTCAAGGGGGAAGCGGTCATATTCGATGATAACATCATCTATATGCAGCGGTTCTGCCGGATCGTGAGCAGTCGGAGCTATTTCCCGAATTCAGGCCTTTCTTCCCTGGGACATGCTATACCTGCGGCGGTCGGAGCAAAACTCACAACCACCAAACCGGTCATTGCGATTCTGGGGGACGGCGGGTTCCAGATGTGCTGCATGGAGATCATGACGGCGGTAAATTATCGCATCCCCGTCTCCATAGTATTGCTCAATAATGCATCACTGGGTCTTGTGAGGAAAAACCAGCTTTATAATTACGGCGGAAGGTACATTGCGAGCGATTTTATTAATCCCGATTATGATAAGCTCGCCGATTCTTTCGGTATTAATTACTTCAGGGTAGTTTCCGGGACAGATGCTGCAGAAGTATTCGAAAAAGCCGATTTCGACGATAAAATAAACCTCATAGAAGTGATGCTCGAGAAGGATGAATTCCCCCGGTATTCTTCAGGGAGATGAAGAAGGCGCTTTCACCCGGGCGTGACACTTTCAAGCACCTTAATTCTTTTTTTCTGGCGTTTGATCACATTCCCTTCGTTCATGAACTCCATCGAAGATTTCTCGCAGGACCCCCCAGGTTCGGAGCTGATGACGGGAACTTTCATGATGCTGTATCTATCTATGAAGATGCAGTCAGGATCGTGGAAAAAAAAGCATCCGATTTGGAATATGTCTCTAAACTTTTGACTCTGCAAAGGAACCTTTATTCCGAGCTTGAGGACATTCTCTCTAAATCGGGTGATGACTTGCGTCACGATTTTTTGGTTGTTATTCCCGTCGCGGAGCGTCCCATGATGCTGAAGAAGTGTGTAGACAGCCTTATTGACCAGTGCCGGCTCTTCCGTTACGGGGGTATGAGAGAGGAAGCGGATGGAAAGTCATTTTTTAAAAAAATAAGCCTGCATATAATAGACGATAGTGCGGACATCTCAAACCGGACTGCGACCAGGAAAATTGCCGGTGAAGCCTTGGAAGCGGGACTGCGGACAAGGTATTTCGGCCTGTCCGAACAGTCTGACGCCGTGAAAAAAATCCCGACGGATTTAAGAGGCAAGCTTTCCGGTGTCATCGGGGAATTTGCGGGATCGGTACCGCCTCACAAAGGCGCCTCTGTGACCCGTAATATAGCCATGCTCTACCTTCGTTCTATGCTGAATGAAGTGAGCAGAATGGAAGTCGATCAGCCCCAAAACCGGGTGCGTCGGAATCGAAAAACACTCGTTTTTTTTCTCGACAGCGATGAAGAATTCTGCGTCCGCGTCGACCGCTCCGGGGAGGTTGCAGATATTCCTTTTATCAACTATTTTTACTGGATGGATAAAATCTTCACTAAAACCGGTGCGAAGGTGCTGACCGGCAAGGTGGTCGGAGACCCGCCCGTGTCTCCTTCGGTAATGGTGAATACTTTCCTCGACGATATCCTTGCCTTCTTCGACAATTTATCGCCTGATGAGATACAAAGCCCTTGCAAATATCATGAACGTGAACGGGCCGGAAAGTTTTCCGCAGAATATCACGACATGGCCGAACTGTTCGGATATAAAGGATTGACGTCTCCGAAACAGTACCACTGCGCCTTGAAGGGAAACCACACACTGAAAGACTGCGCGGTCGATTTTTCACTGAGGACCGGGGGATTTTTTTCAGGTTTCCATCCCACCAGGGTGCAGATGTATCATCACCGCGATTTTCTGGAAACCGAAGCAGCCCGGACCGTCTATACCGGTAATTATGTTTTTGCGGAGGACGGTCTCGATTACTTCATCCCCTTTGCGAATCTTCAACTCAGGATGGCGGGACCGGTCCTCGGACGGATACTCAGAAAGAGACTGGGGGAAACATTTGTCTCGGCAAACCTCCCATTGCTGCACAAACGGACAGTCCCGGGAAATCACGTTGATGAATTCAGGTCCGGAATCTCAAGGAGTGGAGAAATACCCGATCTTTCCGGGGAGTATTACAGGCAGTTCTGGGGAGATGTAATGCTGTTTTCAATAGAAAAAATGACCGAAGCCGGATATCCTGAAAAAAAATTTAAAAAAGCCGAGATCACCGGAATAGTGAGTGCGGTCAGAGACGACCTCTGGAGATTATACTCTGAGAAGAGAGCCGAAATCGCCCTGAAAATAATAAAAATCAGAGAATATCTTGCTATCGGCTCAGGGTGGTGGGCCGGTGACGAAGAGTTGATGAGGGCTGTCGGGAATTTTAATAGTTTCTGTTCGATCGTTGAAGCAAATTTTATTCCGGGGTCTGAAATCGTAAAGAATCTTGCCGGGCAGGTGGTGAATGGACTCTATGGTGACCGTATTACTGAGGCCATTTTTGCCTATTACGAAGATTCCAGTGCCTGGGAAGATCTTATGGACATTGGCTAAGGCAGTCTCACATAGGTCTGAAAGATTTCCTGAAACAGCTGAAAATCTATACTGCCATTCCGGAGTTTATTGTGACAGCCCGCTGTTTATTGCGGAATAGAGGATATTGACCTGTTCACCTGTACCCTTGAGCATGAGGATAATGATAACTGCTATGAGAACTACAAGGAGCCCGTATTCGACCAAGGTCTGTCCCTTCTCGCTGCGAATTAAAGCGGTTGCTTTTGCAAAGAACTCATTAAGTCTTTCTTTCAGTGACATTATGCCTCCTCGCATGTCAGGTCTCCTTAACAAAGCCAAAACGACTCTTATTCATTTATATAATCAAGAGCCTCAAAAGTCAAGTTATTTTGCCATCTTCTATCCGCAGAAGAACGTCCGCGAGCCGGTGGGCCTGATCATTGTCGTGTGTAGTCATGATGACCGTGGGTCTGCCTTGTGCCTTCATGTCTGCGATCAAACGTTCGATCATGGCGGTGTTTTCCTGGTCGATGGAGGCGGTAGGTTCATCGAGAAACAATATCTCAGGCTCGGTCACCATCGCCCTGGCTATACCAAGACGCTGGGTTTCTCCGCTTGAAAGAGAAAGAGCATTCTGTTTTTTCCTATGGAGAAGACCGAAAGCCTCAAGATACTTGTCCACCCTCTTTTCCACCTCTTCTTTACCTACTCCTCTAATCTTTAAGCCGTATGCCAGGTTCCTGAATACGGTCGTATTGAAAATTCCGATCCTCGGCAGGACGAGGGTGATCTTTCTTCTCAGTTCCATGTCCTTCTTGAGCGGTCCGTTGCCCGAAAAATATAGGACCTCGCCTCTATCGGGTTCCTCCAACAGGGCGCAGATCCTCAGAAACGTCGATTTGCCGCTCCCATTGGGACCCGTAAGTACATATACGCCCTTACCTGAAAAAACATGGGAGCAGCTTTTCAGGACCACGTTGCCGTTATATCCCTTCCACAGATCGACTATCTTCAGAGAAAAGCTCATGCAGCGACTCCAACCACCCCGCGTTTCTGGACCACATGGAGGCCAAGGTTTATTATAAGCGAAATCCCGAGAAGTACTATACCAAGGGCGAGAGCCAGTTCGAAATTGCCCTTGTCCGTCTCCATTGCTATGGTGGTTGTCATAACCCGGGTGTAACCTGCGATATTGCCGCCCACGATCAGTATAGCACCGACCTCCGCCATGACTCTTCCAAAACCTGCGATGATGGCGGACAAAATGCCGTATCTCGCCTCCTTCATAACGGTGATAGTTACAGAGAAGGGAGTTGCTCCAAGAGTCCTCGACGCAAGCCTGATAATTGGATCCACGTCGACAACGGCCGAATGGCATAACGATGCCACGATAGGAAAGGCAAGGATCGTCTGGGCGACGACCATGGCGGAAGGAGTGTAGAGCAGGCCGAGGACTCCCAAGGGACCGTTTCTCGAGAGGATGAGGTAGAGAAAGAGTCCTACAACGACCGGAGGTAGTCCCATAAAAGTATTTAAAACGCTGATGACGAAATTTCTCCCGGGAAAATTCCGCAGGCCGACCAGGGCGCCGAAAGGAAGTCCGAGAAAAGTTGCGATCATCAGGGCGGAGCCCGATACTCTCAATGAAAGAAATATTATACCGAACAGTTTCTCATCAAAGGAAAATATGAGGGCAAGGGCCTTTCTGAAGCCTTCAATCAACGAATCCATTACACATTAAGAATAGCATGCAAATGAAACATATAGTTTCGGAATATTTCATCGGCTCATTATCTTCTCCGGGGTTTCTCCGGATATCTTATTCCGAAGCATCCGGGACGAACAGCCGGTTCCCCTTCGCATCCTTGAACGATCCGATTGCCTGCTGACCTTCTGACGATATCAGCCAGTTGATGAACATCATTGCTTCCTTGAATTTTATGTGTTGATGCCGTTCGGGATTGACAGCCATAACACCATACTGATTGAAGAGAACCGGATCGCCCTCGAGTACGATGGTCATATCGAGCTTTTCTATGTCTTTCAGGGCCAACCACGTGCCCCGGTCGGTAAGTGTATAAGCACGCTTTTCGTTCGCAATCCGCAGGGTTTTTGCCATGCCCTGACCCACTTCAAGGTACCACTCTTTTCCTGCGGGGTCTATCCCGGTTTGATTCCAGAGGGACATTTCCTTGCTGTGAGTTCCAGATTTGTCTCCACGTGAGACAAAAGGTATACCGCTTTCAGCTATTTTCCTAAAGGCATCTGGAGCGGACTTCAGCCCCTTAACTTTGGCAGGATCATCCGGAGGACCGACAATTACGAAGTCATTATACATGACATCGTGACGATTCACGAAATAGCCTTCTTCAACCGCCTTCAACTCCTGGTCTTTGGCATGGACGAAGACCACGTCTGCATCACCTCTTTTGCCGATCTCGATGGCCGCCCCCGTACCGACCGCGACTACGTCAACTTTTATCCCTGTTTTCTTTTCGAAGATGGGCAGAATATGATCGAACAACCCCGAATTCTGCGTGCTCGTAGTCGATGCGCAGCGGATTCGTGTCTCAGCGAAAAGAGATGTTACACTCATCAGAAAAAGGATTGCCGTTAACAGGAATATGGATTTGTTTTTCATTTACCTCTCCTTCTACTTTTTATTTCGGTGGCCGACGGCATCGCGTCGGGGCAAAACAGGGGGGTCCCGTGCTTACGATACCCTGCTATTATGTTTTGTCCTTCACGGGATGTGACGAACGCAATAAAATCCATCGCCTCCCGATATTTGACAGCCGGGAAACGGGCCGGATTTACCGCGATTACGCTATATAAATTTTTCAAAGCGGGATCATCCCTAAAAAGGACCCGCAGCGTGACTTTTTTTTCATAGTTCATGGAAGTCCCTTCATCCGAGAGCACATAGGCACTCTTCCGGTCGGCGATGACAAGGGTGTCTCCCATCTTTTTTCCTGTCTCAAAATACCAGCCCTTCCCTCTGGGGTTTATCCCGGAGTCCTCCCATATATCCAGTTCTTTCGAATGAGTGCCCGATTCATCGCCTCTGGATATAAAGGGAGAACCGTTTTGGACTATCAGTGAAAAGGCCCCGGCAGCATTCTTTGCTTTATGAATGCCGGCCGGGTCCGTGCCGGGGCCAAGAATAATAAAATAATTATGCATAAAGGGCCGACGGTTGACGCCGTAACCTTCTGCTACAAATTTTTCTTCCCTGAATGGATCATGGACGATGAGAAGATCTGCATCCCCCTTCTTTGCGAGACGTAGAGCCTGTCCCGTACCAACGGCAATGATTTCCAGAGTGACATCATAAAGAGAGGATGTTTCATACGCGGGAAGTAAAATATCGAAGAGTCCGGAATTTTGAATGCTCGTGGTCGATGCTATCACAAGGCTTGTCTTTCTTTTCGGCATGATAAACAATATAATCCATCATATTGAAAGTCAAATTCATTTATTTCATCGGGAATATGAATAAAGTTCATGTTCATTGACTCGCCTCATCGGTCAATTTAGAATAAAGCTCATGGAAGATCATAGACTGAAAGCCTTCTGCCTGGTGGTGGAGATGAAAAGTTTCTCAAAGGCCGCCGAGGCGAAATTTATGACCCAGTCGGCAATGAGCCATCTCATAAAAAGCCTCGAAGACGAGATGGGAGTGAAACTTCTCAACAGGCATCGCAAAACCATCACCCCAACCCCGGCCGGAAGACTTTTTTACGAGCATGCAATGACCATACTCGGAGAGTATAAGAAGCTCGACGACGGTGTGCATTCATTCATGAACAAGGTGAGAGGCCCGCTTCTTATTGGTGCCAGCGTTACTGTTGCGTCATATCTGCTTCCTCAGGTCTTTTATAATTTTGCCCGACTCTATCCCGAGGTAAAGATAGACCTGAGTGTTTCCAGCGCTGAAAAAATAATCGGTGAACTAAAAGACGGAAGCCTGGAAATCGGTTGTCTGGAGGGTAATGTAAAAGTTCCTCCGCTGGTTCCGGAGGAAATTGCCGAGGACGAGATAGTAGTGGTGGCGTCGGACGACAATCCTCTAGCGAGGGAAAAAGTTATCGAACCGTGGGATATTATCTCACAGCCTTTCATCATGCCCGAGACAGGCTCGGGAACAAGAGCATTTATAAATGAATTTCTGCAGGAAAACAAATTAGACGCCGGCAGAATAAAAACGGCCATGACGTTGGGAAGTCCGGAACTGATTCTTCAAATGGTCCGGGCGGGACTGGGAATATCCTTTCTCTCAAAATGGGTCGTTTTTAAATCGCTTCAGGAGGGTTCGGTAAAAGTTCTGCCTCTATCAGGCAAAAAACTGAAAAGGAAATTCTATCTGATCACCGCGGAAAATTCTCTGAGTATTGTCGCCGGGACCTTCCGGGAATTTATGAAAAAATTCAGATTCTTTATGCCCTTTTGATTATCAGGGATTGAATCCTTCCATCCTTTCCATCGAATAATCCAGTTGTTCAGTCCTTGAGAAAGCGAGCACACCCAGGAAAATAAGGTTAACAACAGGAACAAGCATCAAAAGACCCAGCCACTTGCTCCGTCCGAGATTCTCAGAAATACACATCCACAAATAGATACTGACAAAGATGTTGACGAGAGGTACGAAAAGAAGGAGGACCCACCACCAGGGCTTGCCTGCGGAGCCCACCACCGGCCATATCTGAATAATCGGGACCCATGCGGTCCAGGCAGCCTCCACGTTCAATTTATTCGCGATCTTGAAAAGACTTAGAGACCAGTAAATATAGAGCGCCAGACCTATTAACAAAGGGATAACGATAAACCCAGAAAAAAGTCCATTCAAGATGCCTGACGGAAAGTCCGGCAGTTCTTTGCCGCTAACCGGGAATGAAGGTTCTGTAGGTGAGGGAGGGGGCTGTGGCTCGGCTGAGGAAGCTGCAGGAGTTGAAGGGACCGGGGGGGCAGCCGGCTCGGCCGTCTCCGGAGGACCGACAGGCGAGGCAGGCGGTCCTGGATCTGGTGACGGTGTAATTTTTTCTATGGGAGCCGCTTGTAAACTTTTTGTGCTCTTTTTTCCCATGCCTGCGGGTTTTTTCTTTGCGCCCCCGGATTTTCCCTGAAATCTCTCTTCGAAGCCGATTCTTTCAACGGCAAACAGGGGATCGATCAGATAGGCTTCCCGGAAATATTCCGTGGCCTCGTCATAACGGCCTAGTTCATAGAGAGAATATCCGATAAGGTAATAGGCCGAGGGATCGGG
>JBECKU010000153.1:0-6533 GCA_040235385.1 Candidatus Sulfobium sp.
GAAGAAGACCGATGAAAAAGAGAGAAAGCACGATAGAGATATACCTGGACGACGGCGGGGAACCTCTTTACACCTTCAGACCCCCCGGAAGGTTCACGCTGGACACATCGCCCCTCGAAGACGGACCTCATGTGCTACGCATAGTCGCCATAGATCGATCAGGTCACAGGGGGACGCGAAAGGTCCCCTTCGAGGTGCGAAACGGCCCTGGAATCGCAGTCGATGGATTGGCTGAAAACGATATAGTAGAAGGGAAGATTAACGTGCTCGTGAACGCCTATGGCGGGGCATACGAAGATAAATGGGAACCACGCCAGGCCGAGACGCCTTCGCCCGTACCTACCTGGGCCTGGGTGGCGTTCATTCTCGTAGTCGCATGGTCCATGTATTACGCTGTGCGCCAGTGGAACCCTGGTGAAAAGTTTGCCAAAACGCCCACCTATGGAAAAGTTGCCGCTGAAGCAGAATCGCCTATGGGAGAGGAGTCCCTGGGAGCACAATTATATCGAACCAGTTGTGCGAGCTGCCATCAAAACAATGGACAGGGTGTGCCCAATGTTTTCCCCCCTCTTGCGGAAGATCCCGTCGTGACCGCCGAAGATCCTTCTGAACATATCAGGGTCGTCCTGTTCGGAAAGGAAGGCGGGACTATAAACGGCGTATCTTATTCTACCAAGATGCCGGCATGGGCGGATCATCTCTCCGACCGGGAAGTCGCCGCAGTGGTCAATCACGAGCGGACAAGCTGGGGTAATAATGCACCGACAGTCACCGAAGAGGATGTGGAGCACATCCGTATGGCGGGAAGCTCACCAAAGTGAAACCCCGTGAGAAGGTCTTCGCCCTATTCACAGGAGGACTCACGCGGATTATTTGCTCATTTGAAGCCGCGTATTCGAATCATCTTCAATTCCGAAATAGGAGTCGAGACCTTATAACTATATAATGTGTTATGGGAAACAAGAGATTGCCGCAGCTTACCCACAACCTTATTAGTATCTCAGGTGCCGTCGTTGCGCTTATTGCCGGTTTTATTATTGTTTTTTTGTTGATTGTAAATGCCATATATGGAATAAGAAATCCTTACATGGGGATCGTTCTCTATATGGTGCTTCCCCTTCTACTTGTTGCCGGTCTGTTATTTATTCCTCTGGGAATGTACTTCCGTTGGCGAAAGGCCGAAAAACACGGTGAGATAAGCGACAGGAAATGGCCTTACATCGATCTGGAAAATAAACGCCACCGCAATGCTGCACTCATCTTTATTGCGGGAACTCTTCTTTTTGTCATGATGAGCGCCGTGGGAATATATCAGGCTTACCATTACACCGATTCGGTGAGATTTTGCGGTCTTACCTGTCATACCGTAATGAAGCCCGAATATACGACTCATGAGCATTCGCCTCATGCCAGGGTCGCCTGCGTGCAGTGCCATATCGGTCCAGGTGCAGAGTGGTATGCAAAGTCGAAGCTGAGGGGCCTCTACCAGGTATATGCCGTACTCGCCGATGTTTATCCGAGACCGATTACCTCTCCGATCACTGCCCTCAGACCGGCCAGGGCCATCTGTGAACAATGTCACTGGCCGCAGCATTTTTTTGGAGCGCAACAACGGAAATTCAATCATTACCTCTATGACCGGAGCAATACACATTGGTCGATTAATATGCTGGTGAAGGTGGGCGGAAGCAATCCCCGGACTCCGGCCGTGCGCGACATCCATTGGCATGTGAGCCGCGGCATAACGATAGAATATATTGCCACGGACAGGCGAAGACAACAGATTCCCTGGGTACGCGTCAAGGACGGAAAAACCGGGGAGACCGTTGTTTTCGAGGATCCCTCCTCTATGCCTTCCCGAGTGAAATCAGGAGATCGCAGGGTAATGGATTGTCTGGACTGCCATAACAGACCGACCCATAACTTCCTCTCACCCGACACCGGAGTAGATCTTGCCATATTCTCGGGCCGGATCGACCCTTCGACACCTTATATAAAACAGGCAGCGGTCAAGGCGATAAGCAAGGATTATGCTTCGATGGAACAAGGCAGGACCGGCATAGCAACCGAAATCGAAAGTTTTTTCGGTAATAAATTTCCTGAATATTATGAAAATAACCGGAGAAAAATCCTTGAAGCGATCGACGCTGCCGGAGATGTATTTTCGAAAAACATATTCCCTGCCATGAACGCCCGATGGTCTGCATATCCCAACAACATCGGCCATTTTCTGTTTCGAGGTTGCATGAGGTGTCATGACGGCAAACACAAAAGCCGGGACGATGCGGTCATTAAGAATGGTTGCCATACCTGTCATAGCATTCTTTCACAGGGAACGGAAGGCGCCGATACCATAAAAGAAATAGACATCATGAAAGGCCTTGGATTCCGGCATCCTGTCGAGATAGGCGATGCCTGGAAGAACGGCACATGTTATGAGTGCCACAATGGTACCGAACCGTAATATCGGCGCGCTCATTCTGGCCGGAGGGGTCAACCGGATCAGCCTGTACGACGGATATATCCCCGGATATAAGGGTCTTGTCACCTTTTGCGGGAAACCCTCTATCCAATATGTTTTGGATGCCGTCGCCTCAGTCCCGCAGATCGGCCGGGTGTGCGTTGCAGGGCCTGAGAAGGACATCAGAGAACGGCTCACCGATCAGGAACGTTATGAATATATTTCTTCAGGGGACACGCCCGGTGAGAGTATCGCAAGAGGCCTCGGATATCTTAATGGCTCCCCGACCGTGCTCATCATCCCGGCCGATCTGCCTCTAGTAACTGCACAGGCCATCGATGATTTCATAAAAACATGCGCACTGGCGAAAAAGTCACGCCCTGTTCATTTATTTTGGGCCATGGTCCGGGAAGATAGTTTCATCGGCCCCTATCGCGATGTCAAAAAAGGCTTTAACCGTTTTCGCGATGTATCTATATGCCACGGGAATCTCTTCCTCGCCGACCCGGATGTCCTCAAAGCGAAAAGATTCCCGGCCCTGATCGACAGGATTTATTCTGCAAGGAAAAGTTCTGCAAAGTCGGCTTTTGCTGCAGATCCTCTGACCGGAATTTACTATTTCCTGGGCGTCCGTCTGTTTCGCCTTTTCACTCTGGGGCGGATGGCGGAATTCGTATCAAAAAGTACCGGGATAGAGATCGCACCCGTTGTTTTTAGCCGGCCTGAGATCGCGGTGGATGTGGACGAACCGGATGATTACCGCTTTGTAAAGGCGCGTCTCGAAGAGCGGCTCTGCGATTATCAGAGGCCGTAGTCGAACAAAAAAAATTGGGACCCCTCAAAACGGTTTGATATTAATAAGAAATAAAAGTGAGGGGCGTCCTGGGGATCGGGGAAAAGACGCCCCTCTTTGGGGATTAAAATGCGGTCGGGGAGACCGCATGTTTATCTTATAATGCTACGGCAGCCCATGTCAATTTCTTTTTTGTCATCATTTTTTGGTAACCAGGGGAAAAAGCTCAGAACCCGCACCGTCTAAAAAAAGCTGTAAAAAAAGCTTGACATTGGATCAAAAAAGGCCTATCTTGGAATCAAGGAGAGCGAACTAGAGAGTGGTGGTCTCGCTTCTCTTTACCCAGAGTCTCAAGATGTAAAGTCTCAGGATGTAAAGTCGCAAGACGAAAGTCTTAAGATGTACAGTCTCAGACCGAAAGTCTCAAGAAGTGCTGGGTGAAGGGTAAGCGGGCACCACTTTTTTATTGCCCCGGGCCGGCTCAGAGCATAATTGGTTGTTTCCCCCGGCGTCTAATCCCTTTTCTCCCATGACCCGGCCATAACCTCGCCCAGAACATTCAACGGCAAGGCTCCGCGCTCCAGGAGACGGTCATGGAACCTCCGGATATCGAATCCGCGTCCAAGCAGCCGCCTGGCTTCTTCCCTCATCTCAATTATCTTCAGTTCGCCTATCTTGTAAGCGAGGGCCTGCCCCGGGAGAACGATGTAACGGTCCGCCTCCACCTCAGTTTCATGATCTTCGAGACCCGTCTGTTCTCTGCAATATTTAATAGCATCGTCACGGCTCCACCTGTGAAAATGGATGCCGGTGTCGACTACCAGTCTGACGGCCCTCCATTTTTCGAAAGAGAGTCTCCCGTATTCGGAATACGGGTCCTTATAAAACCCAATCTCTCCTGCCAGTTTCTCCGCATAAAGTGCCCATCCTTCGATGAAGGCTGTAGAACCCTGGTATTTCCTGAAGTCAGGGATATTTTTCTGTTCCTGCATCAACGCGATCTGAAGATGATGCCCCGGGACCGCTTCATGAAAAGCAAGGGCTTCCATAACAAACTTCGGTCTCTGTTCAGGTTTGTAAGTGTTCACGTAGAAATAGCCAGGTCTTGAAAAATCTCTCGGGGGAGGATAATAATAGGCGGCAGGAGCGGCCTTTTCCCTGTACCCCTCGATCTTCCTGATATCGTAACGTGCCTTAGGCAACCTCCCGAAAAAATCCGGCAGCCTACTGTCCATAGCGGACAGGATGCTCCTGAAACCTTCGATTATCTCCTCTCCTTCCACAGGGTAAAGCTCTTTTTTCTCTCTCAGAAACCGGGCGAATTCCCTCTCGCTTCCCTTGAACCCAACCAATTCCAATGCCTTTTCGATCTCTCCACTTATTCTTTCCACCTCCTCTTTGCCGGTCTCGTGGATCTCCGATGGAGAAAGGTCTGTAGTTGTGTGATACCGTGCATAGAAGCGATATATGTCATCGCCTTCGGGAAGTGACCAGACACCTGCTTGCTGCCGGCAGTGACCCACATATTCATCCTTTAAATAGCGATACAGTTTAACGTACGCCGGAGTCACGACGCGGACGATGACATCGTTGAGCGATTGCCTGAACTGTTCCTTTTCTTCCCTGACGAAGTTTTTGTTAGGCTTCGATACCGCTCCCGCGAGGGGATGTTCTTCCGGCGGGAATTCAGTGAAAGTCTTCACCTGGTCGATCACATATTCCATGCTCTTTTGGAAGACCGTATAACCCTCGCGAACACCTTTCTGCAAGTTCCCGATAATCTGTTCCACCAGTGCCGGAAAGTCATTCAGCCTTTTAATATAATTTTCGAAGTCACCGGATGTCCGGAAGGGGTGGTATTCGACGATCTGCGGAAAATCGATATGAGGACCCGTCAGGTGGTCCAGTGCAAGGTAATGCGCCTTGAAATGGTACAGCCGCACATTGTCCGAAAGAGTCCTTTCAAGGACCCTGAGGTTCAGACCTTCTTCGGGGCCGAGGGACCGTCCCCGGATTTCTTTCATTCTGTCGAGAAGGTCCCCGTAGTAGGAGGCTTGTGCTGCGAGCGACTCGTCCGAGATATCCCCGATCCGGTCATCATAACGGTGGTCGCCTATATAGGTCGCGACAAGAGGGTTATGCCGCAGATAGAATTCCCAATATTCGTCGATACATTCCTGGAGTTTAATTGCCGCATCTGCATCAGTCATTGCCGGTCCTTGATTCCGTGTTTTAGGTACAGGATAATACCATTTTCCTTCTGACACAACATCTGATTGAGAAATTATTCCCTGAAAAGGGACCGTGCATGGTCTGTCGGTTGTCCCTGTTCCAATGCGGTTACAAGATTAACCCAGTTGATTCATAAACTCTCGTAAGCGGACGGAGGGACATCTCATAAATAATATGGGTTAATATTTGCTTATAGATATATGATATCGTCCGGCAGGTCCGTCAATTTTTCACCGCCCGATTCAGTGACGGCGAATTTATTTTCTATTCCTATAGCTCCAATACCTGGAAAAACGAACTCGGGCTCGATTGCTACAGTCTGACCTTCCTTGAGCGGGAACTTGAATTTCGGTGCAAGCACCGGACGGGACCCAAAGCACCGCGTTCTGCCGCGACCCTGTAAAATAAAACACGTCGGCCGAGTACATGAGGAGCGCACCGTCGATACCTTCCCGCTTCAACCCCTGCTGTAGGCTAAGGAGTCTCTCTCCACATTCTTTTGCCTGCATAACCGCCACCCCTGAAGGAACCTTTGGAAAGGCCGCTCACCTGGTCCTGTGGATTCACCTTACTTTTTATCTAGATATGAATATTATCATACCCATAACTCTAAAAGGCACCTCCGTGTCCAGCCTATATGGGTCAGAGAACGGTCATTGACTTTTCGGCGGGCTGTCCTGGCAATGAAGGACGGGACTCACGTCATGAAGCTAAAAGGGAGACTTACGGCATAAATTTCTGAAGAGACCCAACCCGGAAGAAAAAGGTGGCGCTCGCCCTCTTTCCTCCATCCCTTGAGACTAATCATCTCACGACTTTCGATCTTAATCCATCAGTCCAAGATCGGATACATCGGGACCGGTTACAAAGGGAGCAAGACCACCACCTGCATGAATCAGTCCTTAATTTAACCCTACTCCCCTTTTCCCCATCTGTCAAGCTAATTTTCTCCTTTGTTCCCTGCTGCCGCTTCTTTATTTGTAAGGGCTTACGTCGATTATTGCGCTTTAATAATATGATATACTGGAAAAAAGTTTTGGGCCTGCG
>JBECKU010000162.1:0-4719 GCA_040235385.1 Candidatus Sulfobium sp.
GCCGTTCGGCGCGAGATATGTGAGCGTCTGGGGTATTTCGGTATCGAACTGAACCGGGAGGATAACGAGATGAATTCCCGGATCATCTCAGCACCGACTAGTGCGTGCATTGTCCATGTCATCCCTACGAAGGAGGACCTGATGATCGCCCGGCATACGCGAAGGCTGGTCTTCGAACTCGGATAAAGGGGGAACAAATGAAATTGAAACCGTTTGCATTGGGAGTGAGTCTCGGTATTGTTTGGGGAGTTGCGCTTTTTCTGACGACATGGTTGTGTTATTTTACGGGCTACGGGAAGTTGTTCCTCGACGTCTTCGCAGGATCGATATATCCGGGCTATACTATTTCTCCTGTCGGAAGTTTCATAGGATTTTTGTACGGATTTGTCGATCTCATGTTCTTCGGGGCGATAACGGGATTGATTTATAACAGGCTGGCAAGGGAGTGACTTCTTGACGAGAACATATGATATCATACCTTTTAAGAAAGATATCTTATGGACACTATCGAGAAGCTTAAGGTCCTTTCTGCCGATTCTCAATATGATCTGGCCTGTGCCTGCGGCACCCGGGACGAAGACCGTCGTAAAAGGGGTTCCGACGGCAGATGGCTGTATCCCGTATCTCTCCCGCAAGGCGGTTATTCCGTACTTCTGAAGACTCTGCTTTCGAACGCATGCGCGAATGATTGCGGGTACTGCCCTCTCCGCTCTGAAACCAATGTCAGGCGATGCACGCTGCAGCCGGACGAGATCGCCCGCGTCTTCATGGAATATCGAGCAAGAAGAAAAGTATTTGGCCTCTTTCTCAGTTCCGCTGTCGTCGGCAATGCCGACTACACCATGGAAAATATCAATGATGTGGCCCGGCTTCTCAGGTACCGGCACGGGTACAAAGGATATATCCATCTGAAGATCATACCCGGCGCTTCAGATGCGGCGATAGAGGATTCTCTCTCCCTCGCAACCGCTGTTTCGCTCAATATCGAGACGCCCGGCAAAAGCCACTTCGACCTGTTGTCAGGTAAAAAAGACTATGACCGCGATATAATCCGTCCTCTGAAACTTATGGGTGCGCTCACAGGAAAGGGCATGAAATTTTCCAGGGTGAAATGTACTACACAGTTTATCGTCGGCGCTTCCGACGAGAAGGATTCTGAAATCTTAAAGTACATGACCGGCCTTTATGACCGTCTCAACTTCAATCGTGTATATTTTTCTTCTTATCAGAAGGGTCTTGGAAGTCCGGATATCCCCGGTGAAAGATTTACCCCGGTTGTGCCGGGTCAACCGTTCATACGTGAGCACAGGTTATATCAGGCGGATTTCCTGCTCAGGAAGTACGGATTCAGGGCAAATGACATCCCGCTCGATGCGGACGGCAATTTAAATCTGGTGAAGGACCCGAAGGAAGTATGGGCTGACAACCATCCCGGATACTACCCGGTCAGGGTCAACACATCAGACAGGAGTTCTCTGCTCAGGGTACCGGGCATAGGTCCGGACACAGTCCGGCGAATATTGAAGGTGCGTCGCGACCGGAGGATCAGCCGCCTCGAGGACCTGGGCATCAAGGGAAAAAGACTTGATAAGATTAAGCGATACGTCATATTCGAGTAGTCCGATCTGCCTGATATTATTCTCGATAACAAGAAAATTAACCACTGAGACACAGAGGCACTGAGAATGCCTGTTTAATCTGTCTCCTTCGGCGACCCGCTTTCACAGGTCCTCCTCAACGAGTCGCCGGAGCAACCGAGCAGGGAGGCAAAATCCAAAGGTCAGATTCTGCATTCTTGATTTTGCGTTCTGCAACTTTTAAGTTTTCTCCGTGTCCCTACGCCTCCGTGGTTAAAAGTATTTGGTGCCGGCGTGTTCGACTGCATGGGAATATCCGGGTCGGGATAACAGGCTTATACCGGTTTGATTTCGATCATATTATCTGAAAAATCTTTCAGGAAGTGTACGGTTTTGCCCTTATGCGAACCGCGAATTACTGTAACCCCGCTGGTCTTCGAGTTCTCTATGAGTTCCGAAAACCCGTCGATGTGCAGACAGGCATGTCCGATCCGGGGTGAAGACGGGGTATAGTCCCGGATAATGAAGACTTCGATATTGACATCGTCTTTTTTAAAAACGAGAACTCTTATTTCCTGCGGGTGAGAAAACAACTGCATGGAGAGTTCCTGGCCGACGACAAAGTCCCTGGCCTTTTCGAGTCCGAGAAATTCCTGATAGAAACGGACGGCATCTTCTTCAGACCTGTTGACGATCCCGATATGGTCAATTTTCACTGCGTCTCCTTTTTTGGGAAGGATTATACCAGTCAGAGGAGAGGAATTTCAGCCTTGGGCCAGCAGTCTGTCTTTTTTTGCGGGCCCACTCAAAAGAGCAGGCAAGACGAGACATGAGGTTAAGGTCATCAGGCGGACATACCTCGAATGAGTTGCACAATGCTCTTCGATTTAAATAATCATATCAGCCGCGTGTCGGGGCGCGAGAATCAATGTTTGTCCCATCAGTTTCCGTCTTCGCAAGATTCGACGTTCCCTGTAATGTCCCGCGAATCTTTGCCAGATAAATTTCTCCCAGGGCTTTAAGGACCTTTCTTACATATTCCGAATCCCCTCCTACGTAATTATAAAGAGCTTCCTCGAGGTTCTCCGATCTGGCAAGATATTTTTCTATGACGTATGCGCCCGACATAAGATTATTGGGAACAAGGTACAGATCCCTTCTACCCTGGATAATCCCCCTGTCCTTTAATTCATTCGCCCAGACGCTTGGCCGAACGCCCATGAGTCCCAGAGCGTCTTTATTGCTTCTCACATTCGGATTGAAACTCGATTCCACCCTGCAGATAGCCAGCACCAGGTCCGTATTCGTATTATTGGAAGCCTCGTCATAGATCTGTGAAAGTATTTGATCGGGCATATCGGAATTTTTTTTCATCCATTTCATTACCGCTGCTTTTGTGGCATCAATGGGAACATCGGCAACCGGTATTCTTGCCGGAGCGATCACTTCTTTCTGAAGCCCCGCATCGTCGGCCGCTGAAACGCTGAATACTTGCAGGGAAAGATGTGTCGCCGAAAAAAATATCGCGAAACAGGCCACGACTAAAATACATACGAAGATCGATTTGGTCAATAATATCCATTTGTACTTGACGAGAATATACCCCCCTGACATGTTCCTGAACATATACACCTCCCGCTGTTTTTTACAAACAGCTTTGAAATTCCGCCTTAATGAAGACAGAATATCGCGGAATGAAAGATACGGTTACGAGGAAACGCTGATTTCCTCCCACCGCAAGTTTATGGAAATCCCCCCATGAAGAAACGACCTGAAAGTATCCTTCTGGTGATAACTTCTGCTCGCTGCGACTTTTCAAATATCGTCGTGTTCCTAATTTCACATTTAGCACCAAAATAAAGGTATGTCAACAATAAAGTTGTTGTTTTCTTGATTGGCACATCAGGTCATAGCTATCCATGATCTCGTGGAGGGCTTGTGCATTAAAGTTCGCACGCAGAGTTTTTTTCTTTAGCCTGTAAGGAAATGATAATATACGTTTAGATGGATAAATTTACTCTTCCGCAGATCATCGAGAAGCAAAACAAGAAACTCACTATTCTTTATGAGATCGCCCTTACAGTGGGAAAGTCGCTTGATCTCAGACAAATCCTCGACGATGTGCTTGCGGAAATCATAGCTTTTATGAATGTCGATGCAGGGGTCATTTATGTCATCGACGAAGAGTCTCTTGAAATGATACCCGTTACGTTCAGAAATCTTACGGCCGATGTGGTGAAGGACCTTTGTGAAAACAGGGTCAAGGTGGGAGAATGCATGTGCGGGAGCATCGCGCAATGCGACGAAGAGGTCATCATTTTCGAGAAAGCGTCTCAGGACCCCCGCTTTACAAGAGGCGTTCTGAGAAAGGAGGGAATGGAATTCTATGCAGGTCTCCCGCTCAGGGCGAGGAATAAGGTCGTCGGGGTCCTTTGTGTCATCACTCATGCTCCCTATTCCCCTGACGAGGAACTGCTCGAAATATTGAGAGCGGCGACCCAGCCCATCGGCCTCGCAATCGAGAATGCGCTTATTTTCGAGAACATCAGAAAAGAGGCCGACCCCCGGTTGAAGTATTATGATTTCAAGGGCATTGTCGCAAACAGTCCCGGCATGATGCAGGTGCTGGAACTCGTCAGGAAGATAGCGGACGTTCCTTCGAACATTCTTATTTCCGGCGAAAGCGGAACGGGAAAAGAACTGATCGCGCGGGCAATACATTTCAACAGCATCAGAAAGGAGAAACCTTTCATCGCGGTCAACTGCGCCGCGATTCATGAGAATCTTCTGGAGTCCGAACTTTTTGGTTACGTAAAAGGCGCCTTTACCGGGGCTGCTGCCGACAGGCAGGGGCTCCTGGAAGCTGCCGATGAGGGGACGATATTTCTCGATGAGGTGGATGCTATGAGCAGGAATCTCCAGGTAAAGCTTCTCCGGTTCCTCCAGGACATGACTTTCTTCAAAGTAGGTAGTCCTGAGCCTGTCAAGGTGGACGTAAGAGTTATAGCAGCAACAAACCAGAATCTCGAAGAAGCCGTCCGGTCGAAACAATTTAGAGAAGATCTGTTCTACAGATTGAATGTCATCAGGATAGAGCTTCCTCCCTTAAGGGACCGGGGCGGCGATGTCCCGCTGCTTGCGC
>JBECKU010000217.1:0-10435 GCA_040235385.1 Candidatus Sulfobium sp.
CGGTGATGTGTCCCGAGATCGCCATCGTAGTCTATCGAAATTCCAGGCGAACAGATAAAGACCCCTCCTGAAGACCTTCTTCTGAGGTTTATAATTATTTCGCAGAAGAGTCCGACATGACGGGAAGCCTTTATTACGACACCTTTTATTCCTATGGGCAGGTGACCGGGCCACATTTTTCGGATTACGCTCTTCGTTCGCTACGGGAAATGATGACGAACTCCGGTTTAAGTCGCGTTGTAAAGGCTTCCAGGCATGTCGGGCTCTCAAGATGACAGCAGTTTTTCAACTATAGGACAATCTGGAAACCCGACGTTCTGTCCTCAAATATTGCTGTTGCCGAAACGGATCAGCCGGAGCTATACTCTTAGAACTTCTTTTTGCTCCAATATTCGAGGGAGACCCTATGTCATTTTACGGTGAAGTTTTTTCCAGCGAAATCATCAGGAAGACCGTACTCGATCCGAAAGGGGAAGAGATAGGGAGGGTCAAGGACCTCGTAATCGTCAAGGGAGAAACCCTGCCGAAAGTTTCTGCACTCATCCTCGAAAAGAAAAAGAAATATTTCTTTCTCCCGTGGAGGGACCTGAATATATTCAACAAGAGGATCATCTCCTCAAATATTTACGGCGACCACTTGCAGGCATATCAATTCAGGGAAGAGGATCTTCTCGTTGTAAGGGACATTCTGGACAAACAGGTAGTGGATGTCAATGGGGCCAAGGTCGTGCGGGTAAATGATATCAAGCTCGAAGGGCTCAATACAAACGCCGTACTGGTCGCTATCGATGTGGGGATAAGGGGGATCATGCGCCGCATGGGAGTTGAAAGAGGAGGAGAGGACCTGTTCAAACTTTTCAAAAAAAGCCTGCCCTATACGCTCATAAGCTGGAACTATCTCCAGCCGCTGGAACCGAAGCTGACGAAGATCTCTTTGACCGTGCCGAGGCAGATACTTGCGGAGCTGCATCCCGCTGATATCGCGGATATCATAAGCAGCGTCTCGCAGAGAGAAGGGGTCAGTTTTTTTGACAACCTCGATGTGGAAACCGCGGCAGAGGCCCTGTCGGAACTCGAACCCGATGTGCAGAAGGACATCATAAACAGGATGGACAGTGGAAAGGCCTCGAATATCATCGAGATGATGCCCCCGGACGAGGCAGCTGATATACTGAGCGAGCTCCCGGCCGAAAAAGCTCAGGAGATTCTCGGTAATATCGAGGAGGAAGAAGCCCAGGACATCCAGGAGCTTCTCGGTCACGAGGAGGACACGGCCGGCGGTCTCATGACAAACGTTTACATCTCCTACCCGCCTGATATGACGGTCCAGGAAGCTTCAGAGCGCTTCAAAACCGATGCGAAAGAGGTCGAGACCGTCTATTACATATATGTTGTAGACAGGGATGAAAAACTTATCGGAGTGACATCGCTCCGGGAAATGCTCCTTGCCGAGACCGACTGTATACTTGCCGATATCATGAAGACCAATGTCAAGACAGTGCTGCCGGGCGAGGACGAGATGGTGGTCGCTGCGATCATATCGAAATATAATCTTTTCGCAATCCCGGTCGTCGATGAAAACGGCTATTTACACGGCGTCGTAACGGTCGACGACATCATCGACATCCTGCTTCCCCCGGATGCCAAGAGAAAAAGGCGGAAGGTATGACCAGGTGGAAAAGAATACTGTTCTTCCTCTCCATTATGGGTCCCGGGATTATCACGGCCAATATCGATAATGACGCAAGCGGCATCACGACATATTCTGTTGCCGGGGCAAGGTTTGGATATTCGCTCCTGTGGACGCTTATACCGACGACGGCAGCCCTCGTCGTGATCCAGGAAATGATCGCGCGAATGGGTGCGGTTACCGGGAAAGGACTGTCCGATCTCATACGTGAGAATTACGGAGTCAGGGTGACTTTTTTCATGATGTTCGCGCTGCTCGTCGCGAATTTAGGTACTACGGTCTCTAATTTCGCCGGATGGGCGGCGAGCATGGAAATAGTCGGACTGAGCAAATACATTATGGTCCCTGTCGGTGCGGTCGGGATCTGGATGCTCGTCACCAGGGGAAGCTATCTGTTCCTGGAACGGGTGCTCCTTTTCGCATGTCTCCTCTACTTCGGCTATGTAGTTTCAGGAATAATGGCTGGTCCGGACTGGTCGGAGGTGTTCGCACAGACTCTGCTGCCGGACATAAAACCCGATCCGGAGTATGTCTATCTCAGCATCGCCATAATCGGAACGACTATCACGCCGTGGATGCAGTTCTATCTCCAGTCGTCTATCGCCGAAAAGGGAATAAAAAAAGAGGAATACCGCGCGACGCGGCTGGATGTCATTCTCGGATGCGGCATCACGGACATAATCGCTTTTTTCATAATCGTGACCTGTGCCACGACCCTTTTTTCGGCCGGTATCAGGATAAACGAGGCTTCCGAAGCGGCGGAAGCACTCAGGCCGCTCGCAGGGAACTATGCGTCCCTGATCTTTGCCGTAAGTCTTGCCAATGCCTCGCTGTTAGGGGCCATAATCGTTCCTCTGGCGACCGCTTATTACATATGCGAAGCCATGGGCTGGGAAAGGGGCGTGAACAAGTCGTTCAAGGAGGCCCCCCAGTTCATGTGGATCTATACCTTCATCATCGTCTCGTCGGTCCTGCTTATCCTAATGCCGGGCGCTCCGCTCGTTTCACTTATGGTATTTTCTGCTGTGATCAATGGCATGCTCCTGCCCTTCGTTCTCGTATACGCCATTGCCCTCGTGAACAATAAAAAACTGATGGGTGAATATGTAAACGGAAAAGGATATAATTATATCTCCTGGGGTACGGTGGTTACTATCATACTCCTTACCGCCTTCCTTATCGTGACGGTATTCTTTCCCGTGCACCACTGAGCCCTATTGCCGGGGGGTGATGTCTTTTGTCCTGGTTCGATTTCTTTTTAGCCTGCCTTCCTGCTTTCATTGATCCCGGGGAGGTATCCTGAGCATGCTTTTTTGGTTTATAATAAAAAGAGTCTGGAGGTAAGATGATAAAAACGATCGATTGGTCCGACGGCAAGGTGATCATGCTCGACCAGTCACGGCTCCCTGTTGATGTCCTTTATATCGAGTGCGACAACCATCTGACGGTCGCGGAGGGAATCAGGAAACTATGGATTCGCGGCGCACCAGCCATCGGCATCGCCGCGGCCATGGGCATCGCCCTTGCTGCCCAGGATATTCGTGCGGATGATTATGAAAGTTTTTTGAAAAAGCTCGAGCCCGTCTTTGAAACCATGCTCGCCACGCGGCCCACGGCCGTCAATATCAGATGGGCTGTGGAGAGGCTCAGGGCTTTTCTCGAGAGCAACCGCGATAAAAATACACAGACTCTGAGAGAATTGCTGATTGCTGAATCCAAAAGGATATTGGACGAAGACGTCGAGGTAAACAGGGCCATCGGAATATGGGGTTCCCAGTTTATTAAAGACGGGGATACTGTTCTCACCCATTGCAATGCCGGCTCTCTCGCCACCGGCGGAATAGGCACGGCTACCGCGCCCATGCTTATAGCCCGCGAGCAGGGAAAGAAGTTTAACGTCATTGCCGATGAAACCCGGCCGGTCCTTCAGGGCGCGAGGCTTACCGCATGGGAACTAATGCAGGAAGGAATCCCGGTAACGCTGATTGCAGACAACGCGGCCGGCTCTCTGATGAAAAATGGTGAGATCGATCTTGCAATAGTGGGCACTGACAGAACCGCGCGCAATGGAGATGTTGCGAATAAAATAGGCACATATACTGTAGCCGTGCTTTGCAAAGAGAACGGGCTTCCTTTTTATGTGGCCGCCCCTACGAGCAGCATTGATTTTTCCCTCCCTTCGGGTGACTCCATTCCCATAGAAGAGCGGCAGGCCGAAGAGGTGACCCATATTTTCGGCACCTGCAGGATCGCCCCGGAGGGAGTAAATGTAAGAAACCCTGCGTTTGACGTGACTCCCGCACGATATGTGACCGCAGTCATCACGGAGAAAGGGGCATTCAGGCCCGGAGACCTGAAGGAACTCAATCACCCTGAGGCAGATATCGAAAGATTGAGGGTGATAACCGGAACATGAAAGGACTTCTGCCTTGACACCGAAATATCCAGTCCCCTATCATCAAAAAATGCATCTTCAGGATATTTTTGACTTTTACGAAGAACGGCTCAAGAGGGTCGAATTAAAGATAAAGGCGCTCTTCCAGAATCAGGCGCCGGTAATACCGCTAATCGGCAGTCATCTTCTGTCCAGCGGGGGGAAAAGGCTCAGGCCTCTTTTTCATCTGATCAGCGCGGATATGGCTGGTTACGGAGGAGACGCACAGATTGCAGTGGCGGGAATTATCGAATCCATCCATACTGCTTCGCTTCTGCATGACGATGTCGTCGACATGGCCCGGATAAGGAGAGGACAACCAACTGCGAACTCCCTGTGGGGAAACCAGGTCGTCATTCTTGTAGGCGATTACCTGTATTCGACCGCCTTGAGAGATGCGGTCATGCTGAAAAACCAGCGGCTGATGGAGACTCTTTCCGACGCGACGACCCGGATGACCGAAGGCGAACTGCTCCAGCTTCAGCGCACGGGCGATCCCGACATTACGGAAGAGGAATATATCGATATTATCTCCGCCAAGACAGGGGCGCTCATATCTGCGGCATGCAGGTCAGGCGCGATCCTGGGCGGCCTCAGTGCCGAAATGGAAAAAGCTCTTGCCGACTTCGGGATGAGGACCGGGATAGTCTTTCAGATGGCGGACGATATCCTTGATTACATGGCCGAAGAAGGCGAACTCGGGAAAAAGCTCTGCAAGGACCTCGAGGAGGGGAAAATAACCCTCCCCCTGCTCTATCTTCTGAAGACCGCCGACGGGGGGGAAGTCGGGGAAATAAAGGCTCTCATAAAAGACGACCTCAGCGCTGCGGGTCTCAGGCGGATCATGCTTCTCTTAAGAAAATACAATGCGATAGAAGCCTCTCTCGGAAAGGCGGAGTCTCTTATAAAAGAAGCGAAGGCGGAGATATCGGTCTTCCCTGATACCCAGGCAAAGGAAGCCCTCCTCGCGCTCGCCGATTACTCTCTCCACAGGTTAAAATGATGCATGCGCTTCCCGAACTTGCCCGTAATAGTGTCGAAGAATTCGTAAAGAGCAAGAAGGTAATCTCACCCCCTGAGAAGCTTTCGCCTGAAATGACAGGCAAGTCAGGGGTGTTCGTATGTATCAAGAATAACGGTCGGTTGCGTGGGTGCATAGGCACTTTCATGCCCTGCTGCGGGAATATCGCCGAAGAGACGATCAGGAACGCAATATCTGCGGCCTCCGGAGACCCCCGCTTCCCTGCCGTGAGCGAGACCGAACTTTCGGACCTCGAGTTTACCGTTGATGTCTTATCCCCTCCGGAGAAAGTGGAAGAAATCAGCACCCTCGACCATAAAAAATATGGCGTGATCGTATCAAACGGACCCAGGAGAGGACTTCTCCTGCCAAACCTCGAAGGAGTAGACTCTGTTGAGGAGCAACTGCGGATTACCCGGATAAAGGCGGGGATTTCTGAGGACGAGCCTGCCGAAATTTTCAGATTCGAGGTACAGAGATACAGGTGATCCTGAATTTTTGGATGTCCGGAGGCTTATTTTCCATGGACAGGTCGGGCCGGGCAAATATACAAACAATTTTTTCGTATCTCGTTCTCTTCTTTCTCGTCGCCGCGCTCATTACCGAAGGGTATGTTGCCTTTATGTTGAGAGAGAAGCTTGAGATACAGGCCGAGGAACTAAACCGCATCTCGATGCGTCTTCAGGACCTGAAGAAAGAGAGAGATATCCTCAAAGAAGAATTTTCTTATTACAATAAAGCCATGGGAGAAAATAATGATGGAAATTCCCCTTAGAGGTAACGTATCAAATGTGAGCCTCGTCAGGCTGCTGGTCAATCTCAGCAGGAGCAGGAAGACCGGTACGCTCTCTGTCCGGACACCGGTTTTCACCAAAAATATTTATGTCGACGCAGGGAACGCAATATTCGCATCTTCGACTTATGAGGACGACCGGCTGGGGGAAATGCTCCTTAAGGCCGATAAGATCACGGTTGAGCAGTATGACAAGTCAGTTGAGATGTTGAAATCCTCCGGGAAACGACAGGGGGCAATTCTGGTCGAGCTGGGATATATCACCCCAAAGGACCTTTTCTGGGGTGTCAAATACCAGGTCAGGGAGATTATCCACAGCGTGTTCCAGATCGAGGACGGAGAATATGAGTTTAAAGAAGGGAATATCCCGACCCAGGAAGTGATCACTATAAAGATGAGCATGGGGAATCTCATTTACGAAGGAGTAAAAAAAATTGACAACTGGACGAGGATCCGGAGAGAGATGCCCGATACCGGCTCTGTGCTCAAACTCAGCGAGGACCCACTCAACCTTTTCCAGGACATCGAGTTATCTCCCCAGGACAAGAAAATCCTCTCTCTTGTCGACGGTGAGAGAACGATAAACGAAGTGATCGAACATTCCTGGATGGGTTCCTTCGAGGCGCTTAAGATATTGTATGTCCTGTGGTCGATAGGAATGGTAGAGCCGGCCTTCGAGAAGCCCGGTGAAGATGTCGCAATCTCTCTGAAGGAGGTCCTCCGGCCTGTCCCGGAAGAGGAGGAATATCTCTTACAAAGAATCGAGACTATATATCACCGGCTGGACAGCATGACTCTGCACGAACTCCTCGAGGCCGAAGCGACTGCGGATGAAGGTTTGATAAAGAGAAATTACTATCGGCTTGCCAAAGAATTCCACCCGGACAGGTATTTTACGATCAAGGACGATTCGGTCAGGACAAAACTGACGTCCATATTCGATGCAATTACCAACGCATACAATGTTCTGCGTGAGGAAGAAGGTCATCATGAATATCCCGGCTCGGCCGGTGTCCCCGGCCCCGGGGAAGATGTGAAAGATGCCAAAGCCGAAGAACTCTTTAAAAGCGGGATTGATGAATTCAAGAAGAAGAATTTCCAGGGCGCCGTCGAAAATTTTACACAGGCTGCCGAATTGGTTCCCGATAATGCAAATTACTGGAATTATCTTTCCCTCGCGTGTTCCAGGATACCCGGGAAGATCAGGGAATCTGAAGATGCTCTCTCTACCGCGATAAAGATCGAACCGATGAACGCCGACTTTCATGCCAATATGGGCCTGATTTACTCGAAGGCGGGCCTCAAAGAAAAAGCACGCGCACAGTTTGAAAAGGCACTCGGGATAGATCCTTCCAATACAAAGGCAAAAAAGGGACTGAAACAGACCAAAGAATAAGCTCCGTGAGAAGACCTTCACCTTCTGACGGAAAGATCGTTAGTTTGGTTCCCTTTCCCTCTGTCGCTCTGGTTTGTTATACTATCAGAGTTTCTAAATTTTAAATAAATGAGGTTATTTTATGGGTTTTTTTGACGGGATAAAGAATTTTTTCATACCGCAGGAGGAAACCGGTCTTCGTGAATTACCGGGCAGAAACGATCCCTGCTGGTGTGGGAGCGGGAAAAAATATAAAAAGTGCCATATCGAAGCGGATGAAAAGAAACATCGTCAGAAATACGCGATGAACTGCGGAAAAAGTTGAAGCACCTCCTGAACTGAGTTTCAGTTCAATCCTTATTCTCCAATTTGATAGAGTTTCATGAAGTTTGTCTTTCCCGTTGTGGATAAGGGAGAACTCGCAATGAGTACGATCCGGTCATCCTTCCTTGCTATCTTCTCAGCCACCAGAACTTTTTCCACTTCGCGCACAAGCTGGTCCGTGTGTTCGAGAGGCTTCATGAACTTCGGGATTACTCCCCAGTAGAAAGGGAGACGGGACATTACCCGTCGGTCGGGCGTAAACGCTATGACGGGGACTTCCGGCCTGAATTTCGAGACCAGTCCCGCGGTAAATCCCGATTTCGTAAACGCAACAAGCACCCTGGCGCCGATATCCACGGCTGCGCTCCGGGCAGCATCCGCAATGGCTTCCGCATATGAATTCCCTCTCTCATAAGAAGAAGCTACTGTCTGTGTCCGCTCCGTGTGCCTGATGATTCTGTCCATCATCCTGTAGGCGGCAACGGGATATGCCCCCGTGGCCGTCTCCACGGAAAGCATGAGGGCATCTGTGCCGTCGATAACCGCGTTCGCCACATCCGTCGCTTCCGCCCTTGTCGGTCTCAGATGCTCTTTCATGGATTCAAGCATCTGCGTCGCGGTAATCACGAGTTTCCCCTTTCTGTTGGCCCTTCCAATGAGGTCTTTCTGGATCAGAGGTACTTCTTCGGTAGGGACTTCGACCCCGAGATCTCCACGCGCCACCATTATGCCGTCGGATGCATCGAGGATGCTCCCGATATTGTCCAGTGCTTCCCTTTTTTCTATCTTCGCGATGAGGGGGATGTCTTCTCTCTTCTCCTTCAGCCAGTCTCTCACTGAAGTGATATCGGCAGCCCTTCCCACGAAGGATACTGCGACGTAGTCAACTCCGAGATCAAGTCCAAAGGCCAGGTCTTTTCTGTCTTTGGGTGTGAAAGATTCCTGTGAGATCCGCATCCCGGGGAAGTTCACACCTTTTTTGTCCGTGAGGACCCCGCCTTCCACGACCCTCGCCTTCAGTGCCTCCCGGCCTTTCCCTGTGACTTCCATCTGGATAAGTCCGTCATCGATGAGAACAGTATCGCCTTTCCGGGCATCTTTCAGGAGCAGGGGGTAAGATACAAAAATATTTTTTTCGTCTCCCGTACCCTCGCCTGGGAACAGAGATACCTCCGCACCCCTGGTTATTTTAACCGCACCGTTTTTGACGCCCCCGACACGGATCTTTATCCCTTGCAGGTCCTGGAGGATCGTGACCGGCCTGTCGAATTTTTGCGCCCCTTCCCGTATCAGCTTCACGGTCTCCCTATGGAATTTATGGCTGCCATGCGAAAAGTTCAGCCTGGCAACATCCATCCCCTCCCGTATGAGCGTGAAAAGGATATCCCTGCGGGCCGAGGCCGGCCCGAGCGTACAAACGATTTTAGCCTTTCTTCTTTTCATTTCTGATCGTCAGGGCAGGTAAAAAGGTCAGCACCCCGTTCCGGCCAGGGGCTTACTCCTATTCTTTCCGATATCAAGACTGTTCTTGTCCCATCTGATATGCTTCCGCCATCCCTCTCCCCTGTCCTTGTAGTCCGACCTGTAATGTGCGCCGACGCTGCCCTTCCTCGCCAGCGCGGCCTCTATGATAACGGCGCTTATTACAATCATGTTATTTAACTCAAGTTCGGACCTCGTAAGATGGCTCTTCTCATTGGTTTCTGAAAAGGTAGCGAGTCGCCTTTTGGCTTCCTTGAGGGATGAAGCACACCTGATAATGCCGACTTTTTCCCACATTAATTTCCTGAGGTTCCTTTTTACTGCATCGATCTCGCTGACCATGGATGCTTTCGGGTTCGGCGCGGCGGTTTTTTCCGGCACGACGGGTTTCCTTGCCGCAGCCTTCCCCGCCCTCGCCCCGAAGACGAGCCCTTCGAGAAGGCTGTTCGATGCGAGCCTGTTCGCACCGTGCACACCGGTGCATGCAACCTCGCCCGCTGCATAAAGACCCTTGATATTCGTCTCACCGTCCAGGTCGGTCTTGACCCCGCCCATGATATAATGAGCGGCTGGAGATACCGGGATGAGATCTTCCGTGATATCGATATCGTACCGCAGGCAGGTGGAATAAATTCTGGGGAAACGGTTTTTTACGAATTCCTTCCCCATATGTCGCAGATCCAGAGATACGTGGCTGCTCCGGGTCTTTACCATCTCTGAAATGATCGCTCTCGATACAACATCCCGAGGAGCCAGCTCGGCCATGGGATGATAGTTCGCCATGAACCTTTCCCCCTTCTGATTCAGCAGCACCGCCCCTTCACCCCTCATGGATTCGCTCAGAAGGAACTGGGGTGCGGCCGGCGAATAAAGGCTGGTCGGGTGGAATTGAACGAATTCCATGTCTTCCAGCTCCGCACCTGCCCTGAAGGCCATGGCCATCCCGTCGCCGGTCGCGACCGCAGGATTCGTGGTCCGTGAATAAATCTGTCCGGCCCCGCCGGTGGCAAGAACGGTCGCCTTCGCCAGGACGGCCTTAATCTCTCCGTTTCGCAGCACATAAGCGCCGTGGCATTCCGATCCGCTGATGATGAGATCGACCGTGATGGAATAGGGATATTTCCTTACCGAAGGGAAGGACCTGACCTTCTTGAGGAGTACGCGTTCGAGTTCCTTGCCGGTCGAATCGCCGTGAGAATGCAGGATCCGGCGCCTGGAATGGGCGGCTTCCAGGGTCAGTGCCAGTTTTAACCCCTCCCTATCGAATTCAGCACCCCATGATATCAGTTCCATTATTCTCTCGGGCCCTTCCCCTA
>JBECKU010000220.1:0-14352 GCA_040235385.1 Candidatus Sulfobium sp.
GGATCCCTGCCGACCGTATAACTGTGAAATCCGGGGAAGCCTATCGGGGTTTCTGGATGTGCTCTTATAATGGAGGAGGGCCGGCGCAAAGAGTGGCTTTCAGCATCAAGGCGGCGACGAGCGTCGAAGAAGCTGAGGCTGAAATGGAGAGGTACAGGAGCTATCTGAAAACAGCCGGTGAAAGATCTTCCTTCAAGGAGAAACTCCCGGAAGGGGCGTACAGTGAGATCGGGGACCTGGGCGACGAGGCAGTGTGGACGGATATGAATCTTTCTCTTACTGTGAGACAAGGAAATATTTCCATCCGGACGACGATGCCGAAGATAAAGATGGACCAGATCAAGGTTGCGCAGAAAATCCTCTCCCGGCTCTGATCCTGCGCGGAGAAGACCGATGCCGTCTGCCGGCTGGCGAGATTTCGACGGAGTCTCAGTTTAAAAAAAACTTCCTTAGGTAATTAAATGGGATGTGTCCCTATTTTTCTAATCTCTGTTTTATACAGGACTGCGGCGCCTCGATGTCCAGTTCCCTGCATAGTGTCACTATATCATCGAATCGGCACCAGTCGGCCGTTTCCAGTCTCAGCAGGTTTTCAACGGCTATGCCTGTCCGCCGCGACATATCTTCTATCGAGATTCCCTTTTCGTGCATTTTGCCGACGATGGCTGTGGTTTTAGCGCATACCGTGCAAAGCCGGTCATATTCATCCCTGAACTCCGGGGCCTCGCATTTCAAACTCAGGTACATTCCGAATGTCGCCTGCTTTTTCAGGTCTTCCTTGCTTATTCGGCTCATGAGAGACTGTCTGTACCTTATCGTGTCCCTGATAAAATTTATCGGCACGGCACTCGTATGTTTCTTCAGGGCCTGATAGAAAATGATGAATGTTTCGAAACAGAAAAAATACAGGAGCCTTGCCTGGTCTCCGGACAACGTGATGCGAAGCTCATGGATGCCTTCACGGAGAAGATCAGCATACGGCCTCGGCAGCGTCGGCCCGGACTCCTCCAGCAGTTCGAGGAAATGCAGGATCTTGATCTGATGGGAGGGCTTGCAGGATTCCAGGAACTCCGCCGCGGGGCAGGGCCTGAAATAAGGGTCACAAAAAAGAACGCTCCATTTCTTGTCCACGATAAGAATATCACTCCCTCAATTATTCTCCCGATAATCTACACCATCGGGACATTCTTTTACGAGAGGATAAGAAAATGACTGGATGAGCAGGGAAATGTCATAATAGTAAAGTTATGGAAAAAGACCTTGCTTTCACTTTCGATTCGTCCGACCAGGGAGATGTTCGGACTCCTCCCGGGGAAACGATATGGTGCGCACATTACGAATGTTATAAATATATCAGGGTCTGCGACCGCTGCCGTGTCAAAATCAAATGCATTAATTATCAGACCTATTGGCAGCCGGGCTTTGATTTTTAAGGCGTGTGGACCTCTTTATTGTGCTCATGCACCTGCTGTAGGTATCTAATAATAAATGATGACGATGCAATGTGAGTTTGAAAACTGCAGATCGGCAGCGTCTGTCTTCAGCAAGACTATCGCTGACACTGAAGTATCACCGGCATGAAACTTTCCTCTCATGTCGCACAGGGAATCTGCCTCGGACCTGTCGCGTACTATCTAACGGACCTTAAGACGGCGCTCATCTTCAGCGCCAGCTTCGTCCTGATCGATATGGACCACTACCTCCATTACATTTACAGGAAGAAAAACCTGAGCATCAGCGGAATGTTTTCGTTTTACGACGGGACTTGGGACAGGCGGGAGGAACTTTTCGGAATCGCGGTCTTTCACACGGCAGAGGTGCTCCTGCTGCTCGTCGCCGCCGGATTCCGGTATCCCTTGCTCCTGATTGTCGCCGCCGGATTCTTCGTTCACATGCTCTTCGACTTTATGCACCTTCTCCGGCACAAAGTCCCCTTTGTCCGCGCCCTTTCGATCATCGAATTTTTTATCAGGAAAAAGAAGTATTCTCCTGAGCTGATCTGGTAACGGCGGTCCGCCGGTACGGTCATTTTTCTTTTTTTGTTTCTGATAAGGGCGCTGTGGACGTTTGCGCTGTGAAACTGCCTGCCTGTGTCTCCAGGTTGACCGGGCATCTCCCGTCTAGTCCGTCCAAAGTTTCACATAACCCAAAGAGTGCAATAGATAAACGCCGATATTGTATAAAATGAAAGAAAGTGCGACACTGGAACAAAAGGCACCTGGAAAGAGATTATGAGCTCGTTACGGCGATGGACCATAGGTGGAATTATATGTCTGTCGGTGATCTTCCGGGCATATGCGGCATATGCGGATGATGCGCTCAGGGCAACTCTGGACAACGGCCTGAAAGTCGTCATCGTAAAGAGCGCCGTTGCGCCGGTAGTCACCACAATGGTCAACTACCGTGCAGGGGCAAACGAATCTCCCGAAGGGTTTCCGGGGATGGCCCATGCGGAAGAGCATATGATGTTCAGGGGAAGTCCGGGACTTTCCGCTGACCAGTTGTCGGCCCTCATAGCAGCCTTCGGCGGCGAGTTCAATGCCGATACGCAGCAGACGGTGACCCAGTATTTCTTTACCGTGCCGGCAGGCGACCTGGACTCGGCGCTCAGGATAGAGGCGATCCGGATGAAGTCCGCCCTGAACAGTCCCGGCCTTTGGCAGAAAGAGAGGGGTGCCATCGAACAGGAAGTGGCTCAGGACCTTTCCGATCCTGACTATGTCCTCTATACAAAGGTCCTGGCGCATATCTATGCCGGCACTCCCTATGCCCACGACGCCCTCGGCACCCGGCCTTCCTTCGACAAGACGACCGCGTCCATGCTCAAAAAATTCCACCGCGACTGGTACGGGCCGAACAATGCCACACTGGTCATTGTCGGCAACGTCGATCCCCCGGCGGTGCTCCGGAAGGTGAAGCTGCTCTTCGGCGACATCCCTCAGAGGCCCACGCCCAAGCATCCGCCGATAAACTTCGGCTCCCTTAGGCCGTTGGTCATCCGGATGGATACAGACCGCGCAGTCGGACAGGTATGGGTGGTTTTTCGCCTGCCTGGATACAACAGTCCTGACTACGCGGCGGCACTGGTCCTTTCGGATCTCCTCGACAGCAGGAGGGGAGATGTCTTCAGTCTTGTTGCGGAGGGAGAGGCCCTCGATGCCGGGTTCACTTTCCAGGCCCTGCCGGAGTCGTCCCTTGGCATTGTCACCGCCTCATTCCCCAAAGGGGCGGATGCCGATGCGCTGGCTGCGAGTTTAAAGTCCGTGATTACAGGCTATCTCCGGAACGGCTTTCCAGCGGACCTCGTCGATGCTGCGAAACGCCATGAGACTGCTGATGCAGAATTCAGGAAGAATTCGGTATTGGGCCTGGCAGCAGCCTGGTCTCACGCCCTCGCCGTTGAAGGACGAACTTCTCCCGACGACGATATCGAGGCGGTCAACCGCGTCACGAAAGCCGACGTGGACCGCGTTGCACGCCGATATCTCGTCATTGACACGGCCTTCGTCGGTATACTTACGCCTCAGCCCTCTGCCTCACCCCCGCCACGCCGAGCAGCGCGCGGTCCCGAGTCGTTTTCACCCTCGCGGATAGGGAAGGTCTCCCTGCCCGGCTGGGCGCGCAGGACCTCGCATGAAGCAGAGGCGCCCCAGTGGGACGTGAAACCCACGGCGACGGCCCTCGCAAACGGCCTTACACTGATCTTCGTCCGCGAGACAGCGAGCGATACAGTCAGTGTATTCGGCAAGGTGAAGAACAATGCCGATCTTCAGACGCCGGCGGGCAAAGATGGAGTGGCTGAACTGCTCGCTGGCCTCTTTATCTACGGTTCGTCGTCGCTCGACCGGATCTCCTTCCAAAAGGCCCTTGACGAAATTGCGGCCCGCGAGGAGGCAGGGACAGAGTTTTTCCTGAAGGTGCCTTCTCCGGGTTTCGGTAAGGGCATGGAACTCCTCGCGGACAACCTGCTGAGACCGGCCTTCAGAGAAGAGACGTTCAGGGTGGTTCAAAAAGAGACCGCAGATCTGGTCAAGGGCAGACGCGGCAGTCCCTCATACCGTGCCGGCAGGGCGATGAGAAAGGTCCTCTATCCGCCGCATGACCCTTCGCTCAGAGAGGCAACATCCAGGACCGTTTTGTCGTTGAAGCCCGACGATGTCAGGGAATATCACAGGAAGGTCTTCAGGCCGGATATGACCACAATCGTTATCATCGGCAATATTACGCCGGAAAAGGCTGTCCGGATCGTGGAGAAAAACTTCGGGTCCTGGTCCGCTGAGGGGCCCCGTCCGGAGACAGATCTGCCACCGGTACCCGACAACAAGCCGGCCCTTGTGGCGGTGCCTGACTCAAGCAGGGTCCAGCCGGAGGTCACACTGGCCGAAACAGTTGGTATAACGCGCCTCCAACCGGACTACTATGTGCTCGAGGTGGGCCGCGCGGTCCTTTCAGGAGCATTCTACGCGACAAGACTCTACAGGGACCTGCGGGAAAAGACCGGGATGGTCTACGCAGTGGATGCGGAACTGGAGGCAGGCAGGACACGCTCGCTTTTTGCAGTCTCTTATGCATGTGATCCGGAGAATATCGGCCGGGCGAAGGCCATCGTGAAGCGGGACCTGACGGACATGCAGAAAGAGGCCGTGCCGGCCGACGAGTTAAGCCGGGCCAGGACCCTGCTCATCCGTCGCATGTCGCTGGCGCGCTCCAGCACGGATGCCGTAGCTCGGCTGCTCCTTTACCTTGCCGTGGAGGAACTCCCCCTCGACGAGCCTCTTCTTGCGGCAAAGAGATATCAGGAAGTAACGTCGCAGGACCTAAAGAAGGCCTTTGCCCGATGGATCAGACCGTCGGACTTCGTTCAGGTAACCCTTGGCCCGGTGAGCCCGTGAAGAGAAATGGATGGGGCGCTCGAAGTTCAATGAATTACAGGTCATTCCTGCAATAATTAGGGACACATCCCATTTTACCGGAGCCATGAATTACATGCGGTGGCAGGCGAAACAGATGGAAGGGAGCCTGAGTCCGTACAGGGCGTCGGCGCCTTTGGCCGCGGCCTCATGTTGAATGACCCCCTTCTGGTGAGGATTGTGGCAGGTCGAACAGGTTATTCGGTTTCTCGGCACCAGCGGCAGGATCACGAGGAGCCTTGCTTCGGTTTCACCCATGGTCTGCATGGTTTCCTCCGAGGGAGTTACGAGAAAATGCCGGGAGAAGAAAGGGTCGGGCATGGGAGGGTGGCATCGCCAGCAAAGGAAGCCTATGTCGGCCCTGAATCTCACATCAGTCGTCCAGTCAACGGCCGGATCGGGCTTTTTGGAATGACATATAAGGCATACGGCCTTGCCGTCGACATATCTCACACTGCCGTCCGCCTCCAACATTTGATGGGGATTGATCCCGTAATATCTTCCCTGCGAATGGCATTTGAAACAGATTTCTCTTCTGTCGGGGTAAGGCCCTCCTCTCAAAAGTCGCAGGGTACCTTTGCCATCAGGACCGCCGTGTATTTCGTGACAAGTAAGACACTTGACCTTGCCATTGAAGAGAGGAAACGGGACTATGGTCGGATCCGACGGTAAGAAATCGACGGGATGGTGATTTTCCTGGTAGTCGTGGCAGTTGAGACATGCGGAGTTGGCGACCGGCTTGAATTGCGAGACAGCCGAGGGAGGAACAACCGTTTCATGGCAGCTAGGGCAATGAGTGTGAGGGTTTCGATAGGGCAGCGCGGCTGCACGGTCCGAGGATCTTGCCGGGAATATGAGTTCATTTACGTTGCATGATACAAGTGCCGCAGCAAGTAATGCAGAATATAGGAGCAAACGCCGCATAGGATTAATTATATCAAAAACCGGCCTAAGAACATTAGTTCAATGAATAACAGGTAACAAGCTGACACGCTAACAAGCCGGCGAGCCATGCAAAGGGCGAAGTCACGTAAAAAATGCGATAATGAAATCAGGCAGGAGGTCAACCGGCATGATGGAAAAGATGATCATAGACTTCAGCGACGCCGATGAAGGGGAGAGGTGGGAGGCGGTAAACGACGTGGTGATGGGCGGACTATCGGAAGGACGTATGTCAGTGGGCGACGGAGCGGCGATTTTCACAGGCAATGTGTCGCTCGAAAACTACGGAGGGTTCGCCTCGGTGAGGTCTCTTCCGCGCGGGCTCTATCTGGGAGAATATGACGGCCTGATCGTCAAAGTCAGGGGCGACGGGCGGCGCTACCGCCTGCGCCTGAAGACAGACGAAGACTTCGAGGGACTCGCATACCAGGCAACTTTTTTTACCCAGGTCGGAGAATGGACGGAGTCGCGTCTTTCCTTCGACGAATTCGTCCCGGTCTTTCGCGGCTATGTGGTAGAGGACGCTCCCGCTCTCGATCCGGCGAAGATCAAAAGGGTCGGCTTCATGATCGCAGACAAGCAGGAAGGACCTTTCAAACTCGAGATACGGGAAGTAAGGGCGTACCAATTATGAAGACAGGCAATAGGCAACAACAGCCGGCAAGCTGACAAGCCGGCAGGCGGCAAAAACAGGCGGCGGGCCGGCGGGGGCCGGAAGAGAGAGGAGGAAGAACGGGCTGAATGGAGAGAAGACCTGGGTCGTGGTTGCAACGAGGGGCCATTACTACGATCTAGATGCCTTACGTTCCGACTGAAGCAACTTCTCCTCTCTGCTGAACAAAAATGGACTGAAAATAATCAGAGGCTCTCGATTACCTTCTTCAGTTTCATCTGCACTTCCCCGGCTACCGGCTTCAGGGAAGGATTTTCCACGACCTGCATGGATGCGACGGGATTTATTGCCGACACCTCTATATTTCCTTCCGAAGTTTCCTGCACAATTACGTTACAGGGAAGCATCACGCCGATCTTGTCTTCCGCCTGTAATGCCTTGTATGCGGAGGACGGGTGGCAGGCGCCGAGTATCCTGTATTTCCTGAAGTCCACATCCAGTTTTTTCTTCAGGGTTTCCTTCACGTCTATTTCGGTCAGGACCCCGAAACCCTCTTTTTTGAGTTCGTTCGTTACTTTTGTAATGGCATCCTCAAAAGATTCCTTAACCGTCTTGCTGAAATAATAACTCACGTTATCCTCTCCTTTCATAGTAATTTGTTACTAGTGTCGTGAGTCATAAGTCTCTTGTCATTGCGAGGAGAGAATCGACGAAGCAATCACAGCAGTGAAAAAGGAGATTGCTTCGCTTCGCTCGCAATGACGAGTGTAAAGAATCGTTGGACGCACTACACTAGTTAAAGCGTACCAATAAATAATCCTCGTGAAAAGCGAATTGCCTTCATTTATTCGATACCGGCTCCGGTCACGAAAGTTGACAATACATAGGAGCGTAGTATGATGAAGATAAGGTGTCCGAAGAATCGTCGCCCCCCGATGAAATGACGACTTCACTGGAGGTAACAAGATGAATTGTTTTCTTAGAATAATATCAGAGCGAAGAAGCTGTTTTCGCTATGCGGCCATGCTCGTGTCTGCGCTTTGCCTGTTATTCCTCGCCTATCACGACGGTCTGGCGGCGTCTGGTAGCGGCTATGACCCAAACCCTCCTTTCGGGCTTGACGGCCTGGAAAAGTCCGGCGGAAAAGCGGGGCCGGCGGGGAAGGAAGCATACGGGCCGAAAAATGAGTATAACCTGTTCATAAACTATGAACTTGGAATGCACTGCGTCGGATTCGACCTCTCCTATTGCTGTGTTATCCCCCCTTATAACAGCATCCAGGCCCAGGCAGTGAAGTCGGGCACTCAGGACTCTCCTCCCCGACTGCTCTCACCGGAAGACAAGGTCAAGCTCTATTATTCTGTGCGGGACAACAGTTACAGCGAAGGGAACAAGATGAAGTACTGGCAAATCGTAAAGGATGTCGATATGAACGGGAAGATGAGCGACCCCGGGGACAACCTGCCGAACTATGTCTGGGACCATCTTTTCATTTATAAAGATCTGGAAGGGACCCTGCCCGACGACTGGCAGAAGGCGAAGAGACTCCATGTAGGCAGGGACATGCCGATCAATATCGATTCCGGCCCGACGAACAAAATTCTTTCCGGCGGTTATATGGATTATGCGGGTGGGGATGGCGGCAATATCGTTTTTACCGACTCCTTGATCCCCGATGTAAAAAACATAAAGCTGAAGCTTACGTCTTCCTATCTCTGGGACGCGCTGGGATTGCCTCTCACCGCTTTTTATGACAGCAGAAGAAAGGGGACGATGAGGACGATAGAAAATACGGAATTTCAGCCGTATCAATATTCCACGGTCGGGATCCACAACGAAGATGACAAGCCGCTTATGACGAACGGGAAGCCGGTGGAATTTTTCGGGACGAATCCCGTCGATATACCGAACTGCTATACGTGCCACTCGGGCAAGGGACCGGCCGCGGAGTTGTCGAGAAAGGAAGGGCTGACGCTATTCGACAAGGAATATGAATACTGGGAGAAGAACTACTCCGACATGACCGATTACATGTCGAGACTCTCCTCCGCTTCTATCAACATACTTGAACTCCATGACAAACACTACAAAACAACTTTTCTTAAAGATTATGACTACCATGCGCCGTCGAACAGGCTCGGTCTGACAGGTCCTGTAAACTGCCCGGATTGCCATGGCGATAACATATCCGGCAATCTCCAGTCGCCGAGGCCCGGGGTGACCGGTTATCAGGGTGTGAAGGGAAAAACATTGACCGAGGCTGTGCATTCCGTTCATATGAGGTCCGTCCCCATGCCGGATAAGGCCGGCAGGCCCCAGAATTGCCAGGCGTGCCATCCCACCCACTGGCAGCAGGAGGAGATGAACGATTTCGACAGGAACGAATTCCAGGTCATCGACGAGCAGGGCCGTCCGCGGTTTTCCGATGCCGACCTGAGGACCTCGGGCGGGGGGTGTTTTCTGAGGCGCGATGCCCATACCAATCCGGACGTAACCCCACCCTTTTTTCTGAACGAGATAGGAAGATGGTATTTGAAAGAGGTGAGCATGAAAGACGCGGGCGGGCGGCCGGTGACCCGGATGAGGGGCCTCTATTGTACCCATTGCCACAATCATTTGACCCACGAATTATACACGTACGACAATCTGACCGATACCACTACCCAGCAGGGCAGGACCTTGAGAAACAAGTCCCTCGATGAGATCGTAAAGGTGATCGCAAAAGGCGACAAGCAGAAATTCCGTAGTTATTTCGCTGATCCGGTGGTTGACGCCAAAGAAGACCCGCTGTACGGTTACTATAATGATCACAAGGGACCTGCGATCGTCAGGGCGTCGAAGGGGCCTGAAGGAGGCCTGAAATTGCTTCCCTGGAACGCGTCTGAAGGCGATGCCGTTGCCTATGACTCGGCCTCAGCGGGTAAAGACTGGTGGCTAGCCCCGGCAGAACCCCACTGTGCGAATTGCCATAGCGCTCCTTTCGTCGAAAGCGAAGGAGGACAGTATTTCCCTGTCGATCAGCCTAACAAATATTCTCTCTATCGATATTCCAAGGCCCACGGGGTCATAGCCTGTCAGTCATGTCATGAATCTATCCACGGACTCTATCCCGTGAAATACGAGGGACCGAAACAGACGGTAGACCTTACGACTCACGAGCAGGCCCTTCAGTTCAGCCCCGACGGGAAATATGCCGGACCCGTCACCTGCGCGGCCTGCCACAGCGTGAACCGGGCCGGTGTTCCGATCGAACTTAACAGTACGGGATATGAGAAGGACTACTGGGCGTCGGTGGTCCTCATCCATCTAATGCGTGAAAGCGACCGCGAGATGACCGCCGGGGAACTTACAAAAAAATATCAGTACCGGAAAGCCCGGGAAATAGCTGCCGAAGGATGGAAATAAAGCGATGATCTGCTTAGTCTATATTGTTCACAAATTTCAGGCCCATGGACAGAAACGGGGAGGGATATAGGTTTCGAACGGTTTCTTTTGCCGACCTGCCTGCCGGCAGGCAGGTAGTCCTACGGTAGGTATTCATTTAATCAAGCGGCAAAAGCCTCGGAGCTTGCCCGCCATAGGCGGACGAGCGAGAATGAGTGAGAAAATTATATCCCTCCCTAATCTCACAGAGTTATAAATAGTTGTTTCAGACGAGCGTTTAATCTACCCCGAATATCCAGAACCTGACAAATTTCAGGTACTCGCTGAAGACGGTATCGCGGTCACGGGGTCTCTTCCACCAGCCCTCGAAGCTGAACCAGCTCTCTTCCACGGGGGCGCTGATGACCCTGACGCCGTCACCCATTACCGTTTTGAATATCTTTGACGCCCTTTTGCTGTGGTAGGGAGATGTGACGAGCATTATGGAGGTGTATCCCTGTTTCTCAAGCAGCTCTTTCGTATGTCTTGCTTCCTCTGCCGTCGACCGGGAACCGTCTTCCATGAGTATGTATTTGCCGGATATCCCCAGACTTTCAGCCTGCATTTTCATCAGGGCGGACCAGGTGTAGCGCCAGACGACCGGACCGCCCGTCATGATAATACGGTTCTTCCGCGCCCAGCCCTCTTTGAAAAGTCTGACGCCATATTCCACCCGCTCGGCTTCTTCGCCGGAGAGGACGACGATTACGTCTGAAGGTTTGAGTTCATCTTTTTGAAAAAGATACTCCCCGGTCTTGTCCAGAAGGAACGAGTGGCCGAAGATGACCAGGATGGCAAGAAGAAAGGCGAGGACGAGAAAATTCAAACACTTGAACATATGTCCTTCCCCTGGTTTGTCAGCTTATTTTCTCTCCGTACTGCAGTTTGTAGTAATCCAGGTACTCTCCGGAGAGGATGCGGCTCCACCAGGGCCTCTGAGAAAGATACCATCCGACCGTGTCTGAGAGACCTTCCTCGAAACCGGTGGAGGGTTTCCATCCTAGTTCCTTCTCTATCTTTGAAGGATCGATCGCGTACCTCCGGTCATGCCCCGGCCTGTCCTTGACGAATGTGATCAGCCCGGAGAAATTCTCGGGGGGCGATTCGGTTTTTTTCGCGACGATCCTGATCAGTTTATTGATGATGTCGATATTCTTCTGTTCGTTTCTGCCGCCGATATTATAGACTTCTCCGGACTTTCCCCTGTGGAAGACCATGTCGACCGCTTTGCAATGGTCTATGACGTGGATCCAGTCGCGCACGTTTTTCCCGTCGCCGTATACGGGGACGGCTTTTCCTTCGATGGCGTTCAGGATAACCAGCGGAATGAGTTTTTCCGGAAACTGATAGGGGCCGTAATTGTTCGAACATCTCGTGATCAGGACGTCCAGCCCGTAAGTTTCGTAATACGCCCTTACCAGAAGGTCTGAGGACGCCTTGCTCGCAGCATACGGGCTGTTTGGCATCAATGGTGATTGTTCCGTGAAAAGACCATCAGAGATGGAGCCGTAGACCTCGTCCGTGGATACATGGAGCATCCTGCACTTTCTTTGCCGGACGACTTCCAGCAGGCACTGGGTCCCGATTACATTGGTCCTCAGAAAAGGCGAGGAGTCCATTATGCTCCTGTCCACGTGGCTTTCGGCCGCGAAATGGATGACGGCATCGAATTTTGTATCCTCAAGGAGTTTCCTGTCGCAGATATCGCCTTTGATGAAACGGTATCCGGGATGGCCCTCCATGTCCATGAGGTTTTCCAGGTTGCCGGCATATGTGAGACTGTCGAGGTTTATGATTTCATATTGAGGATAGGCCTCCAGCATATGCCTGATAAAATTCGAGGCGATAAAACCCGCGCCGCCGGTGACAAGGATCTTCATTTCATCTTCCGCCGATCAATATAGTCCGTTTTTTAATCCTCACTTCATCCGCTTCCTTAAGCGCTCTTTTCAGCCTTTTCCGCCTCGCGCTCGGCAATGATCTTCTGCGACAGATGAGCGGGTACTTCTTCGTAATGGGAAAACTCCATGGAATACAGCCCCCTTCCCGATGTCAGACTATGGAGTTGGTTCGCATAAGTGAGCATCTCGGCCATCGGTACCTGTGCCGTAATTTTCTGATTGCCGCCCGCCTGGGGCTCCACGCCCTGCACCTTGCCCCTTTTGGAATTCAAATCCCCGATGACCGCGCCCAGTGTATCGTCGGGGGTGGTCACTTCGACCTTCATGATAGGCTCCAGGAGAGTGGGCTTAGCTTCGGCAACAGCTTTCTTGATTGCCATCGAGCCCGCGATTTTGAAAGCCATTTCAGAAGAATCGACCGTGTGATAGGAACCGTCGACGAGCGTGACGCGGAGGTCGACTATAGGATATCCCGCAATTACGCCTTCCTGCATGGCCTCCACAATGCCTTTTTCGACCGCCGGGATATACTGCCTGGGGATGGCGCCGCCGACGATCTTGTCGACAAACTCGAAACCGCTGCCCCTCGGCAAAGGCTCGACCTGGATGTGACAGTCGCCGTACTGGCCCTTCCCGCCGGATTGTTTCTTGTATTTCCCCTGGACCTTTGTCGGCGCCTTGATCGTCTCCCTGTAGGGTATTTTCGGGGTGCTCATCTCGACCTCCACGCCGAACCTTCTCTTCAGCCGGTCAAGGGTCACTTCGAGATGGACCTGTCCCATGCCGGAGATGAGCATTTCTTTTGTCTCTTCTTCCCTGGTAAATCTCAGTGTGGGGTCCTCTTCCAGTACCCGGTGCAGGCTCGAGCTTATCTTCTCCTCATCACCCTTGTTCTTCGGGGCCATGGCGTAGGATATTATCGGGTCGGCGAACTTGACCTTCTCGAAGACGACAGGGTTCGACTCGTCCGAGATTGTATCTCCGGTATTGGTCCCCTTCAGTTTTGCGACGACGCCTATATCTCCTGTGCCGAGACTCTGTGTCGGGACTTGTTTCTTGCCTTGAAGGTAAAAGAGTTGACCGATCCGCTCTTTGAGGTCGGAAGTCGCATTATAGACCGTGGAATCCGCCTTGAGGACCCCCGAGTAGACCCGGAAGAGCGAAAGTTTTCCTGCATAGGGATCGGCGATGGTCTTAAAGACATAAGCTGAAAGAGGTTCGTTCTCATCGGGTTTCCTTACGACCATGGAACCGTCTTTCGGATTCTTGCCCTTTATCGGCGATATAGTGGTCATCTCCACAGGGGAGGGCAGACAAAGGAATATTGCGTCGAGCAGATTCGGTATCCCCACATTTTTAAGAGCTGAACCACATGTTACCGGAATGAATTTCCTGGTCAGGGAGCCTTCCTTGATCCCTTTGATGATCTCTTCCTCCGTAAGTTCCCCGCCTTCGAGATATTTTTCCAGGAGACCGTCGTCGGATTCGGCGATCTTCTCGATGAGTTTTTTCCTGTATTTATCGATCGTGTCTTTCATGTCTCCGGGGATATCCGTCTCTTCGGCTTTTCCGTTGTTGAATTTATAAGCCTTCAGGTTGACGATATCTACCAGTCCGCTGAAGTTTTCACCCGAACCGGTCGGCACCTGGAGGGGAATGGCTTCATTTTCGAAGGCTTTTTCGATATCGCTTACCGCCCTCTCGAAGTTCGCCGTATCTTTGTCCATTTTATTTACGAAGACTATTCTCGGTATCTCGTATTCGCATGCATAGTTCCAGACCTTCATCGTCTCGGCCTTTACCCCGGAAATGGCGCTTACGATCACAACGGCGCCGTCGGAGACGCGGAGGCATCCCTTGGCGTCCTCGAGAAAGTTGATGAACCCGGGGGTATCGATCAGATTGAGCCTCTGCTTGTTCCAGTCACAGAAGGCCAGGGATGAGCTGATCGTGATCTTCCTGTCGATCTCTTCAGGCTCGAAATCCGTCGTCGTCGTTCCGTCCTGGACGTTCCCCAGCCTGTCGATCATACCCGCATCAAACAACATCGCCTCGACCAGAGAAGTCTTGCCTGCTCCTCCGTGTGCGATTACCGCAACATTCCTGATCTTTGCAACCTCATGATTAGCCATCTAAACCCCCTATATGATAATATTGCCTCGAAGGTCAGTTCGAAGAACCGGCCCGGCGTTTCCGAAATCCACGCGGCTGTACCCCTTACTTACTGATCCAGTATTTCTTCAATAACAGGCTTGGATTCTATCTTTTTACCTGCGGCATCGGACCACAATTTCACTATGATAAAGGAAATCGCACAGGCGCCGAACCCGAAGACGGCCGATAGGACATCAGGGTCGGCGCCGGGAAAGACTTTGCTCATCAGTTCCTTGCCGATAACCGCTCCGAGAACGAGAAAGAGAGCGGGAAGACCGTACACAAGCAAGGTCCCCTTCATGTAAGTGATTGATTTAACTGTAATCTTTACTCTTTGTCCGACTTTTGCGCCGGCCTGATTGAGCGCCTCGATCTCCATGCATTGTTCATCGGGCTTGCACGTGCCGGC
>JBECKU010000148.1:0-14706 GCA_040235385.1 Candidatus Sulfobium sp.
GTTCTGCACTGCCTCTATGCTTCTGAAACGCCGGGGGGCTGCGGACATTCGTCACATTGCCCTGACTGCGTTATCCGGAATTCAGTAAAACGCGCATTTCGCGGCGAGAGCATATGCCGGGAAACAACGGGTTTCACAATACTCGAAGACGACCGGGTCAGAGAGGTTTTCCTCATGATTACTGTAAATATCATTCATTATAAAGGCAGGGAATTTGTACTGCTGGTCATGGACGATATTACACATATCAAGAAAATCGAGGAAGAGTTGAGGAGACGGGGTGAACAACTCGAAGCCGTAAACAGGGAACTTGAGGCCTTCAGCTATTCGGTCTCTCATGACCTCAAGGCGCCTCTTCGCACTATAGAGGGCTTCAGCAGGACCCTTATGGAAGACTATGCCGGGAACATCGGCGAGCAAGGCATTGACTATTTGCGGCGTGTGCGGACTTCAGTCGAGCGCATGTCGCTCCTCATCGACGATATGCTTCGCCTCTCTCATGCCACTCAGAGCCCATTGCGAAGGGAAGAGATTGACATGAGTGAACTGGCAACGGCCGCAGCAAATGACCTCAGGAGAACCTCCCCGGGACGGAACATTGATTTCATCATCGCCCTGGATATTCGTGCCAACGCCGACAAGCGGCTGCTCAGGATAGTACTGGAGAATCTGATCGGGAATGCCTGGAAGTTTACATCAAAAACCCGCAAAGCCGTTGTATCGTTCGGAGCGGATGTAAAGGAATATGGTAAGGTATACTATGTCAGGGACAATGGGTCGGGGTTTGATTCCGCATACGCAGACAAGCTCTTCAGTCCCTTTCAGCGCCTCCATTCACGGGAGGAATTCCCAGGCAACGGTATAGGCCTGGCCACAGTTCAAAGGATCATATTCCGCCACGGCGGGCGTATTTGGGCGGAGGGGTCGGTGAATAAAGGGGCCTGTTTTTATTTCACACTCTAAACAGGGGTCTTGGATCAGTTGCACAATCAGTTTTATCCTGTCAGATAGCATCATTGCATGCATCGCCGGGATGAAGTATTTCGTCGGATATAGAAAATCCACTCTTTCAGCGGTATAATTTTTTCAGGTGGAGAGTTCTGGGCATTAATCCTGAAGGAAGGTAAAAGGACCATGAAAAGACAGAAATTTATATTTTTTCTTGTAATACTCCTCGTATTTTCATGCCAGACAGTCCCCATCACTGGAAGACAGCAACTCAGCATTGTTCCTTCCGATACGGTCCTCTCGATGAGTTTTGCGAACTACAACGACTTCCTTGCTGCACATGAGGTCATTATCGGAACAGTAGAATCTCAAATGGTGAAGAGGGTCGGCGAAAGAATACAGAAGGCCGTGGAGAGATATTTTGCTCAAGAGGGCTTGTCGGAACGGTTAAACGGATATAAATGGGAATTCAATCTTGTTAAAGATGACAGTATTAATGCCTGGGCTATGCCGGGTGGTAAAGTGGTCGTTTATACGGGCATCCTCCCGGTCACCCGGACCGAGACGGGACTGGCTGTCGTCATGGGCCATGAAATAGCACACGCCGTTGCCAGACACGGCGATGAGCGGCTGAGCCAGGGTCTGCTTGCCCAGATGGGCGGCATGGCGCTTTCAGCCGCGTTGTCGAGTAAGCCACAGGAAACGAACAATCTTTTCATGGCGGCTTACGGGCTGGGTACGCAGGTCGGGGTGCTGCTCCCCTATGGAAGGCTTCAGGAATCGGAAGCGGACCATCTCGGGCTTATTTTTATGGCGATGGCGGGCTACGACCCCGGATATGCTGTAGAATTCTGGCAGAGAATGGCTTCCGAAAAGACGGGGGCATCTCCTCCCGAATTCCTGAGTACCCACCCCGCGGACGAGAAAAGGATACAAAATATACGCGAGTTCCTACCCGAGGCGCTCACATATTACACCGGGTAAGATAAGGAATCATAAGGGAAGATCTTCTTCAAGAAAGCCGGTCCTGAACTTGATGAACTTGTCCTTCGTTACCGTAATCTCCCTGTCTCTCTTCCATTTGTCGAGCACCCTCGTCACCGACTCCCGGGTCAACCCGGTCATATTAGCGATATCCTGATGGGTAAGCTTGAATTTCACGATGATCCCCTCGTCGGTCTGTTCACCGCGGTCGTAAGAGAGGGTCCTGAACAGGGTCTTTATCCTCTCGGTGGAGTTCTTGAAGTTCAACATATGTATTCTTTCCCAGGATTCCCTGAGACGAGAACACAACACATGGAGCAGGTTTTCGAGGACTTTCTTCTGACTGAATATCAGCGAATAGAAATCATTTCTCGAGATGATGGCAACCAGAGAATTTTCCATGGCAACAACTGATGCTGAGGATGTTTTACCGTCAATGAGAGAAATCTCACCGAAAAATTCTTCGGAGTGGTGTATCGCCAGGATGATCTCTTTCCCGTCTCTTGTTGTCTGAATGGCCTTTACCTTTCCGAACAGGATAATGTACATGAACTCATTGGTGTCTTCTTCGTGGAGAATAATCTCATTCTTGACAAATTCCTTCAGCGTGACCATGTTGCTGATCCCAAGCAACTCTTCATCTGTAAGGGAAGAAAAGAGACGGATGTTCCCCAGGAAATCTATCTTGACGTTCTTCATATCCTGCACGCTATTTCCTCCCTTCCTATTATGAAGCATACGGCCGAAAAAATTCCTTAACACCCGGCCGGGACCACGGTCCCTTCTTTACATTCTACTCTCTTCCTGTTACATTTATCTGTGAAAAAGATCAATCTCCTCAGCCTTCTGGCGGCAATCCTGTCCGCTGTCATAATCATACTGCTTTATTATAAAAGCACGCCTTTTCTCGAAGAGTTGGAAGGCCTGTCTCTCGGACTGATGTTTGACGTCAGAGGTAAAAAGGCACCTGACCCGGAGATCGCAATCATCGCGATCGACGAGAAAAGTCTGAAAGAAATAGGGAGATGGCCATGGTCCAGGAAGTTATGGGCGGAATTTATCGAGAGCGTCAACAGGTATGACCCCAGATTGATCATTCTCGATGTCTGGTTCAGTGAAAGAGAATCCGCATCGGCGGACCGGGATCTTCTAAATGCCCTTCTCAACTCCGACAAAGTGATTTTACCCATCGTCTTCGAGATCAACGAGTCGACATCCGCGTCTGATATTTCGGATTGGGCACTCGATAAGAGCAGCATTACGGGGACCGGCTTTTTTTTGGAAGGGAAGGGAGTAATCGCCAGTCTGCCGGAATTCAACAGGGCTGTAAAGCAGGGGGGACATATCAACGTAAGTCTGGATACCGACGGGACCATCAGGTGGACTCCACTGATCATACGTTACAAAGAGGACCTTTATCCATCACTTGCCCTGGCCGCGTCGAAAGAATTGGCCAACGACGAAACACTTGGCGTGGTTTGCGGCGAACGTATAGACCTGGGAGGGGCGACGATTCCTGTGGACGAATACAGCAGGATGCTCATCAATTATGCAGGTCAGGAACACACATATCCCTATTATTCTCTCGTGGATGTAGTCAAGGGGAAGGTTGAAAAGACCTCATTAAAAAACAAGATCCTGCTCGTGGGGGCTTCCGCTCAGGGGATCTATGACATGAGGGTAACGCCTTTTTCTTCAAATACTCCCGGTGTCGAGGTCAACGCCAACATAATAGACAATATAAAGAACAGCTCTTTTCTCGTACGAAAACCTGTACAAAGGATGATTGACATCATGTTCATTCTCTCCGCAGGGCTCCTCTTCGGTCTTATCATTCCGCGGGTCAGAGCGGTCCTGGCTTTCCCTTTCGCTCTTTCCGTCATTCTCGGCTACTCGGCGCTCGCCTTTTTTTTCTTTACGGAAGGATACTGGATAAGCACCGTTTACCCAATTCTCGGCATGGTATTTGCTTATATTTCTTCGACTGCAGTCCGTTTATTTTACGGAGAAAGAAAGATAACAGAAATAAGAAGAATGTTTGCAAGTTACGTAACAAAGGAAATAGTCGATGAGTTGATAAAAAATCCTGAAAAAGCCAGGCTGGGTGGACAAATTAAGGAGCTTACCATCATATTCTGCGATCTCAGGGGATTTACTGGTTACAGTGAAAGGCACAGCCCCGGGGCTGTAGTATCAAAACTGAATGAATATTTCGCGGCTATGACGGAGTGCATTATGAAATATAACGGCACTCTGGACAAGTTCCTCGGTGACGGGATAATGGCATTCTGGAACGCCCCGCTTGATCAGGAAAACCATCCGGAGTTGGCTTTACTCTGCGCCCTTGATATGTGGGAGAGGTTCGAATCTCTCCGCAGGAAGTGGAAGTCCGAATCGAACGAGTCTTGGGAAATCGGCATCGGTATAAACATCGGAGAAGTTCTTGTCGGCAATATCGGCGCCCCCGGGAGAAAAATGGAATATACCGTCATAGGCGACAACGTCAATATTACTCACCGGATAATGGAGCTGACAAGAGGGAACGAGGGAAATATTATAATTTCCGGGAGCCTTTACAAGAGAGTAAAAGACATGGTTGATGCGGATGAAATCGGAGATATATTATTGAAAGGCAAAGAAGAGCCCGTCACGCTTATTTCAGTTAAAGGATTGAAGAAATCATGATGTTTGCAAAATGCGCATGCATTTTCTTTATCGGGTGTAGGCGAGCACCGAAGTCGGGTTTTTTAGCCGAAGTAGTATCCGTTACCGGTATGTTATTTGCTTTTATCTTTCTGTCCCTCCTGGTCCCTTCGCGCGTTCTTTCTTACAGCGTGGTCTTTCAGAATGAGTTTGGTTCACACGGCGGGGGGGATAGTAACCTGAGAGAACCAAGGGCAATGGCGATAGATGACTATGGGGACATATATATAGCCGATACCGAAAATAACAGGATACAGGTGTTCAGTCCCCAGGGGGCCTTTCTTCGTAAGTGGGGAAAGAAGGGTGACCGTGCCGGCGATTTCGACGCCCCTGCGGGCATCGCGGTCAGGATGGGAAAGGTATTCGTCTCAGATACCGACAACGACCGGGTTCAGATCTTTGACAAACAGGGCAACTATATAGACTCCTTTGGAAGGCGGGGTGATGACCCCAAGGAGTTCAAGGAACCCAGAGGCATTGCGGCATGGAATGGCATGTTGTATGTGGCCGATACCGACAATGACCGGGTTCAGGTGTTCTCTGAAGAGGGGATATTCCTTTATGAGATAAATGCGGAAAAGAGCAGATACGCCAGACTCAAAGAACCCTATGCCGTGTCAGTCGACCGGCAGGGGAATATATACATAATCGACAACAAAATCAGGCTGTCCGTCATAGACCCGAAAGGAACGATATCGGGGACCACCATGATGGTCGGAGCCTCGGCACTTTCAGCCGAGGCAATATACGTTACGTCCGGGGGCATCTACACCGCAAGAAAGAACAGAGTATACAAGTATGACTTTGCGTTCAAAAACATCTATGCTTTCGGCTCGGAAGGCAAGAGTCCCGGCGCCTTCAGGAACATATCATCGCTTGCCGCTGATGATACAGGTAATCTTTTTGTTCTGGACGCGGGAAAAAATTCGGTACAGAAATTCTTTACTGAAACCCTTACCTCCGGAGCGGGCCCCTCGGCGAACATACCTTCAACCGTGTCTTATGTTAAGGACGTATCTTTACCTCCCGGACGTTTCCTGGCTGGAGAAGAAGGAAGATTGTTCATCTTCGATGACGCCGCTCAGATGTTGGGCGCGTGGTCTGAAGATGACCGCAGGACAAGTGATCATTATGACCTTTCCGGCAAGGCAGGCAGGCAGGACGGGCATATTTGGACTGTTGACAAAGAACGGCATTGCCTTCGTGAATTTGATGCCGGGGGGAAATTGCTCCGCACCATCGGACAAAAAGGCGAAGGCGATGGAGAGTTTTACTATCCTTCGGCCCTCGTAGCGCACAACGGAGATCTTTATGTTGCGGACACGGGCAATGCGAGGATTCAGGTCCTGGATGGGTCAGGAAAATTTATAAGATCATTTGCCGGGGCGGGGAAGGGCAAAGGCGGCCTGGACAGCCCCGTGGGCCTCGCTTTTGACCAAAAAAACAACCTTTACATTGCGGACGAAGAGCTCAACAAAGTCGTAAAGACCGACCAGGCAGGGAACTTTATCAGCGAATTCGGCGTGGAAGGCAGCGGGCCGGGCCAGCTCGACAATCCCAGGGGGCTTCTGGTTATCGGCGAAGAGGTTTACGTCCTTGACTCCGAAAACAACAGGATCGAGGTCTTCGATACGAACGGCGAATATCTCAGAAAATTCGGTTCCGAAGGGAACGGAAAAGGCGAATTCAAAGAACCCGCCGCGATGTTTATCGACCGGGATTATAATCTCTTCGTCTTCGATAAAAGGAACGACAGGCTCCAAGTTTTACGGCTCTTGCTCACCCCCTCCAGTCCGAAGGTGCTTCGGGCCGATGGAATGTTAAAGGAAATCAAGGTAACCTGGCTGCCGTGCCCCGAGCCCTATGTAGATTTCTACACGATTTATAGAAGACAGGAAGGTGAGCGGGACTTTGAGGAAATCGGCAAAATAGACAGTTTTTCTTCCTTCTCGACATACGGATTTTTCGACAAGAATTTAAAGAGCGATACTGTCTTTTCTTATGCGGTAGCCGCAGTATCACACACAGGCAATATAAGTGCTCTGGGCAATGTTGTCAGTGCAAGAACAAAAAAGCTCGTTCCGTCTGCTCCCAGGCTTAACAAGGTCGAAACAGGGCAGAGAGATCTCGTTATTCAGTGGATCCCTTCACCAGAACCTTATACGGATCATTATGTAGTTATGCGAAATAACGAGGCGTGGCACACTTATATGGAAATAGCGATGACCGATGAAAGCTCGTTCCAGGACTCGAAACTTACTCCGAATACCCTTTATAAATACAGGGTCGTTGCAGTGGGCGAGGAAGGAGACCGGAGCGAGCCGCTCGATATAGAAACGAGAACCATGAAACTTCCCCCCATAGAGATCGTCGATATAGCGCTGGACGACGTATTCGCCAACAACTATAAATATTATGAGACAAATCCTGTGGGAAGCCTTGTACTGAAGAACAACTCTGAAACCGCGATTACGAAGATCAAAATAAGTTTGATGGTCTCAGGATATATGGATTATCCCACCGAATCGATTATCGAGAATTTGGACGGCGGTATTAAACGGGAGCTGCCCCTGCATGCGGTCTTTAATAATCGGATTCTCGACCTGGCTGAAACCGCAACCCTTCAATCGGAAATAATCATCTTCTATCAGGACGGCGAAAAAAACAAGACAGTTTCCGTTTCAAAACCCCTTACGGTGTTCGAAAAACATGCGCTTATGTGGGACGATATAGAAAAAGCATCCATCTTTATAACGCCCAAAGACCCCATGCTTTTGGAACTGGCCGCAAAGTCCGTTTCCAAAAATGCTGGATCTCGTATTAATAAATCCCTGCTCCAGGCAAAAGCCGTCTTCGAAGAGCTGGGCGCCCTCGGCATAACGTACATTCAGGACCCTAATAATCCTTATCAAATTGTCTCAAAAGATGTCTCTCTCATTGACTACATACAGTATCCGAGAGAGACCCTTCAAAGAAAGGCTGGTGATTGTGATGACTTAGTGGTACTGTATTCTTCACTGTTGGAAAGTCTCGGAATCGATACCGCATTCGTCGCCTATCCGGGGCACATTCTTCTGATGTTTGACACGTCCCTCGGCGATGAGGAGGTCGAAGAATTCGGGTTTCCTCCCGAAGAGTATACGGTCCATCGCGGAACCATCTGGATACCTGTGGAGGTAACACTTGTAGGCACATCATTTTCCGCCGCGTGGAAAAGAGGAATCGACCAGTTACGCGAAATGCAGAACAGTGAAATGCAGATTGTAGTGGTCGAAGATGCGTGGAAGAACTTTAAGCCGGCTATGCCGGATTACCGGGAATCTCCTCTTGACCTTAAAGGACGGGAGCGGACGGGCAATGATTCCCCGGGTGACACGGAAGAACTCCGGAAACAGAGAGTGGAATACATCAGCTCTTTATTCTTAAATGCGCCTGATACACCATACACGCTTGCTCAATTAGGCATTCTGTACGGAGAAAATGGAATGTATGAAGAGGCGATGGATATGTTTCAAATGTATGAAAAAAAATTCGGGGAGGACGCTACCGTCATGAACAATATAGGAAATCTCTATCTTCTCCAGGGCAAATACGCCGACGCTGAAAAGGCCTATCTGAAAGCGCTTCTTCATGACCTTGAAGATCCGGGCATCATGGTCAATTTTGCCCGTTGTTACTATAAACAGGGAGACAAGGAAAAAGCGAGGCGATATCTGGAGAAGGCCGCCAGGATTGACCCTGACATCGTCAAAAAATATTTTTATCTGGCCTCTGAACTGAGGCATTAGGAGTAATCATGAAATTTTTTATGTTTGCGGCAGCAGCGGTTCTTGTCATAACCGGCAGTCTGTCTTACGCCGGAGACGACTCGGCAACCTTGGACAAATGGTTAAAAGACGTGAGGGGGATGATAGAAAAGATCGTTCCCAAAAAAGCGACCCCACAGAGCACTACCGCCGTAAGCGGAGTTCGCAGCGATAATAAAAACTCGGAAGACACTATTTACTGGAGAGGGAAAAAAGAAAATATCTCGGAGGAAGAGTTGGCTGATTTCAGGTCCGCGCTCGTACTCGCCGAGAAGGGGGAAAAAGAAAAAGCGGTGAGGAAATTCGAGGATTTTCTGGAACATTACCCTGCAAGCCCCTTGTCGAAAGACGCAAGAGTGACTATAGATAAACTGAAAAGCTCATAACAATACATTTGTCCCCGCAAACGAGGGCCTCTTCTTCCTTTCTGCGGGGACATATCATTTAACCTGCATTATCACAAATTTCAGGCCTATAGGACAGAAAAAAACTGGGAGAGATATAGTTTTCGAACGGTTTCTCCTCCAAAGGCGGATAAATTTTGCCGACCTGCCTGCCGGCACGCAGGTAGTCCTAGAGCATGTATTCATTGAATCAAGAGGCAAAAGCCTCGGAGCTTGCCCGCCATAGGCGGACGAGCGGGAATGAGAGAGAAAATTATATCGCTCCCTCAGCTCACAGAGGGTTTATGACTAGTGTGGGCTAAATTTTTCGGGTGCTGCGATCATCCGGCGGAAGTCAGTAGAAGAACATTTTCCTTCTTCAATAATTCGTTTGCGTCCCGGAGTCTTTCACAAAGTATTGAAGTGACAGCTTGATAAACCTTGTAAGCTATGTCTTTATTCCTGGCAAGCACTTCGTCAAATGCATCGTCGGGGATTTCGATCAAAACGGTATCTTCCTCCGCCTTCACCGTAGCCGATCGGGGACCTTTATCGATAAACGCGATTTCCCCTATAGGGTCTCCCGCCCCAAGTCTGGCCAGGATATTTCCTTCTTTACTTACGGCCACCGAACCCTTTTTTATGATGTACATAGGGCCGCCTCTCGTACCCTCTTTCACCACGATCTCATCCGGCAAAAAAATTGCACGGTGAGTAATGGCATTTATTTTCGCAAGCTCCAAAGTATTGAGCCCCCTGAAGAACTCAAGTTTTTTGAGAATGACAATATCTTCCATATGCTCTCCCTTTTGGATTGATACTCGCAAGCGAGGTCAAAGACAAAAGACAAAAAATTATAGCAGACAGTCAGAAATATTTCAGATTATTCTCTCCGTCAACCCGGACGAACCAATCCCGGTGAGACTGAGATTACTCCTCTTTAATCTTCGATTCCAGGGCGAAAGCAAAGAGGTCCCGGCACATTTTGAGTCTTTTGAGATAGACCCTGCGCCTTGTATCATCGAGTTTTTCGATAGAGGGTTTAAGTCTCTCACACCTTTCCACAAGATCTTTCAACTCTTCTATCGAGAATGACATGACATCCTGAGTCCTGGAACAGATATCTTCGAATTCTCTGTTCCAGTCATCCTGGGCGTATGCGGACCGGGTCTTTAAGAACCCCCCGTCCTGATTCGTCGGGTAACCATTGAACAAGACAGACCAAACCATTAACATAAAAAAACAGACAGTAGTTTTTTTCAACATATTTCCCTCAATGTCATCTCTGGTGGCATCTCTTGCAGTCATCCAGGGGAAATGCTACCTTCAGATGGCATACGCCGCAAAATTCTGAATTCATCAGTTTCTCCATCGAGAAATGTTTTGTCGTTTTCTTTTTTATATTGAAGATATCGGGATGACAGTTCGCACAGTCCAGCCAGGGAGTATGAGCTTTGTGAGGAAATATCGCGGGGGGGATATTCCCCCATTCGACCACCATCACAAGCCTTTTATCAAACGGCATGGAATCATATCCTTCGAAGAGTGAACTCCGGGGCTTGATCGTTCCTTCTTCTATTGCCCTTGCCCAATTAATCCTGTTGCCAAAGGGCGCCCTCGGAAGTTGGATCAACTGGTCAAATTTCTCCTTGCCGGCAGATATGTCGCCATTGTGGCACCGCCCGCAATTGTCCTTTGAATGTCCGAAGGCGATCTTTCCGTTATGGCAAGCACCGCAGTACCTGCCTTGCCGGTTTGCTTCTTCAGTGACATACGTAGTGTTCGACTTCAGTTCGAACTCAAGTTCCAGGTGGCATACCCTGCAGGTATATTTCGTCCTGTGAAGCCAGTGAGAAAACACGGCCGGTCTGACGCCGTTATTCTCGGAGTTCTGGTTGAGCAGAATATTCCCGTATTCTTCAGGCGGAGGAAGCGGAGGGAGATCAAAGAACCGGGCATCAGCATCACGCAAAAAGAGCGTAAGCGCTACAAGACCGAACAGGGATAGAATTATACGTTTAAGGGTCATAATGTAACAGTTTTCCTACACGGGCTTTGTATGACATCTTTGACAATCCAGATTGGGGAAAGCCACCTTGTCATGACACAGTCCACAGTATTTCCCTGAGAAAATATCCGACATACTGTATTTCGTAGAGCCCTTTTTAACATCAAAAATCTCCGGATGGCAAAGTTCGCACCCGTTCCAGACCGTATGCTTCTTATGCGAGAAGATTATGTCCGGCATATTGATCATCCCGGCCTTCACCTCGAGATCTTTAGGAAAAGCCAACTGTTTTCTCTTGATCGAGACGTCGGGAAGATAATCTTTTAACCGGATTTTTCCGTCCAGCTCGGCCTTTTCCCAGTCTATGCCATTGCCGAACCTTTCTTTGGGAAATCCCTCGGTGAACTTGTAGAAGTCCTTTTCGGGTACATACCCCTTTCCGAATGAATGGCATCGTACGCAATTGTCCCTTGCTTCGCCGACGATGTTTTTCCCTTTGGGACCGAATGCTTCTTTTCCGTTATGGCATGCGCCGCAGTAAAAGCCTCTTAAATTATCCTCCTCACGTACGCCCGTGGCATTTGCTTCCATGGCAAAGCCGAGATCGACGTGACACAACCTGCACGTGTACTCAGCCCTATGCAGCCAATGGTTGAAAACAACCGGGGCTATATCGTTCTTCGATGAATAGTTGTTCATGAATACGTTCCCGTATTCGTGGGGCAATGCCCTCCTTTTCTTTACCCCCCTTGAATCGGCAAATACTATAGACACGCCCAATAGAAAAATGATAACTACCAGCATCTTCTTTTTCATAAGTGCCCCCAGAATGATTAACATTAAGATTTTTCCCGGCCAGCGACAATCTAATTGATAACAGACTGGCGAAAAATTGTCAAGTTTTATCCCGGTCGCATGCGAAGTCGATTGCACGGATGGCCACGGTTGCCGTCTCTCAAAGCCCGCTTGAATTTTCTCTTGAGGGTGCTAGAATGTGTACAAAAGGAACCATGAAAGAATACGATGTCATCGTGGTAGGTTCAGGTACAGGTCTTGGTGTTTTATTCAAGGCGTTATCGGCCGGATTACGGGTCGCGCTCATAGACAAGGGAAGGCTCGGCGGCACCTGTCTTAATGTAGGCTGCGTGCCTTCGAAGACATTACTCCATCCTGCGGACAGAATTCTTGAGATCGAGGACTCGGCAAAATTCGGGGTTTTGGCCGATATTACCCATATCGATTTCTGCACCATTATGAACAGAATGAAAAAAAACGTCATCAGGGGCAACAGTTATGTAAAAGACGCAGTAAAAGAGTCCGGAAACCTCGATTATTACGACAGTACGGCTGAGTTTGTATCCCACGATATATTGAGTACGGGAGGCGAGAAGATAAAAGGGAAGAAGATCTTTATCGCTTCCGGCGCTCGCCCGTTCATCCCGCCTGTCAAGGGACTTGATGGAGTTTCATATATAACGAATGAGTCTCTTCTGGAACTCAAGACTTTACCGGAAAGTCTGATAATCATCGGTGGGGGTTATATCGGGGCAGAATACGGACATTTTTTCTCGGCGTTGGGGACGAAAGTGACGACACTGGAAAGAAATCCTAAATTGCTGCACGAGGAGGAACCCGAGATCTCGGACCTCTTTACAAAGCAGATGGAAAAGCGCATGGAGATATTCACCTCGGTCGAGGTTCTCGAAGCCCGCTCGCGTGGCCGCGGATACTCCGTATTGGTTAGACTTCTCTCATCCGGTGAGGAAAAGGAATTTATTTCCGAACAGATATTGGTTGCCGCTGGAAGACAATCGAACACAGACCTGCTGAAGGTGGATAAAGCTGGCATTGCAACGGACGGGAAGAATTTTATCAAGGTAGATGAACATCTCCAGACTACGCGGGAGAACATCTGGGCCTTTGGAGACGCCATCGGAAGACAGATGTTCACCCATGCCGGTGACCGCGAAGCTGAAATCGCATGGCATAACGCAACCCGTCAGGACAAAAGGACCATGGATTTCGATGCGGTGCCTCATGCAGTATTCACCCGCCCCGAGATAGCCTCTGTCGGGCTAACGGAAGAGCAGGCCCGAAAGAAACACGATGTACTGGTCGGCAAAACAAAATATATCGATACGGTCAAAGGTGAAGTTATGCTGGAGACGGAAGGCTTCGCCAAAGCGATTGTTGAAAAAAACTCGGAAAGGATCCTGGGTTTTCATATTATCGGTCCTTCGGCCGCAATCCTTATCCAGGAAGTCGTAAATGCAATCGCCAACAAGGGGACGGTAAAGTCCGTCACCGACGGCATCCATATATTCCCGGCCCTGTCCGAGCTGATCCCGGACACTCTCAATAATCTCGAATAGTCTGCTTAGTAGGACCAATGACCTGAGAGAAGCTTTAAAATATGAATTGTGTGGATTGACCCATATAAGTTCGAGAAAGAACCGGCCGGAATAAGGCTGCGTATAGTGCTTGAGCGGATTTTTTTGCCGACCTGCCTGCAGGCAGGCAGGTATTCCTATAGAGAGGCAAAAGCCTCGGAGCTTGCCCGCCACAGGCGGACGAGCGAGAATGAGCGAAAGTACTGTGCGATGTCTAAATGTCTATGTTCCGGGCCTCGAGCGCGTGCTTGGTGATAAACTCTTTTCGGGGCTCCACCTGGTCTCCCATGAGAATAGTAAAGATTTCGTTGGCCTGAACGCTGTCTTCGATGCTCACCTGGAGCAGGGTCCTCTTATCCGAATCCATCGTCGTTTCCCATAGCTGCTGGGGATTCATCTCGCCGAGTCCTTTATATCGCTGAATCGACAACCCCTTCCGCGCAGCCTCGAAGATATAGTCATGCAACTCCGACGTTGACTTCACAGTATGCCGGGCGTCCTTGGTCGTAATTGCATAAGGCGGCGCCCCCAGGTCCTTGATGTAATCATACAGAGCCGCAAGCTCCCTGAATTCCGGAGACAGGAGGAAATTGGTATCGAGGATGATCTTATAATTGTGCCTTCTGATCTCCACACTGAATGCGGCATGCTCCTCATCCACATAAATGTCCCCTGCGCTCACTTCCGGGACCTCGGACCTGACTTTCTCGAGGATTCGTGACAAGGCTTCCCGGTCCTTCATGACCGGCTTGTCGATCCCTTCAGAGAGGATGACTCTCAAGACGAGCGGGTCCTTCCTCCTCCTTTCAAACCATCCCATAAGCTTTTCATAGCTCGAAAGCCGCTTGAGAAAGGGGATGAGCGCTTTTCCCTTAACTGACTGTCCCTTGAGAAACAGGGAGATGTCTTCTGCCGCCAGCTCAAAGAGCATATCCTGCATCTCAGCTTCATTCTGGATGTATTTTTCCGTCCTTCCTTTTTTCACCTTGAAAAGCGGCGGCTGGGCGATGAAGAGATATCCGTTCTCTATAACCTGGGGCATCTGTCTGAAGAAAAACGTCAGCAGGAGTGTCCTGATATGGGCCCCGTCCACATCGGCATCGGTCATGAGGATAATCTTGTGATATCTTATCTTACCGATATTGAAATCCTCAGGTCCGATCCCGGTCCCCAGGGCGGTGATGAGGATCCGGATCTCTTCGGACCCGAGCATCTTGTCGAATCTGGCCTTCTCCACATTCAGGATCTTTCCCCTTAGAGGAAGGATCGCCTGTGTGCGCCGGTCCCTGCCCTGCTTGGCGGAGCCCCCTGCGGAATCTCCCTCAACAATGAAGAGCTCGCTCAAGACAGGGTCTTTTTCAGAACAATCCGCAAGTTTGCCTGGAAGACCTGTGTCTTCCAGGGCGCCTTTTCGACGGGTGAGCTCTCTTGCTTTCCTCGCGGCGTCCCTCGCACGGGCCGCCTGAATGGCCTTATCTATGATC
>JBECKU010000237.1:0-3106 GCA_040235385.1 Candidatus Sulfobium sp.
GACATTTTCACTATCTCCGTAAACCTTGCAGGAGCTCCAGGTATTTCAGTGCCTTGCGGTTTTACCGCGAACGGCCTTCCGGTGGGACTGCAATTGATCGGGAAACACTTCGACGAAGGCACCTTGCTGAGAGCGGCTTACGCCTATGAGCAATCCGCCGAATGGTACAAGAGGAAACCGGTGCTGTGAGATATGAAGCCGTAATAGGTCTCGAAGTGCATGCCCAGATGCTTACGGATACAAAAATATTCTGCGGGTGTTCGACCCGGTTCGGAGCGGAACCCAATACCCAAACGTGCCAGATATGCATCGGCATGCCCGGTGTTCTGCCTGTCCTCAATAAAAAGGCGCTGGAATTTGCGATACGCACGGGCCTGGCAATGAACTGCGAGATCAGCCCCTACAGCCGGTTCGCAAGGAAGAATTATTTTTATCCAGACCTTCCGAAGGGTTACCAGATCAGCCAGTACGAACTCCCTATATGTGAGAACGGCTACGTTGAGATTATCGTGGACGGAGAGACGAAGAGGATAGGCATAACGAGGATCCATATGGAAGAGGATGCGGGAAAGAACATCCATGAAGGCGCGGGGAATTTCAGCTTTGTCGATCTGAACAGGACGGGGGTCCCGCTGATGGAAATCGTATCCGAGCCCGATATCAGGAGCCCCCGGGAGGCTTCGGTGTATATGAGGAAATTGAGAACGGTCCTCAGGTATCTGGGTGTCAGCGACGGTAATATGGAGCAGGGCTCGCTGAGATGCGACGCGAACGTATCAATAAGACCTGTCGGACAGAAAGAATTCGGCACAAGGGCCGAGGTAAAAAACATAAACTCCTTCAGGTTCGTGGAAAAGGCGCTTGAATACGAGATCAGGCGACAATTGCGCGTGATCGAAGAGGGCGGGAAGGTGGTCCAGGAAACAAGACTCTGGGATTCGGCAAGGGGCGTCACGGAATCGATGCGTTCAAAAGAGGAGGCGCACGATTACCGATATTTCCCCGATCCGGACCTGGTCCCCGTTATGGCCGACAGAGAATGGATAGAGGAAATAAGGTCCTCGTTGCCGGAGCTTCCGGATGTGAAGAGAGAACGTTTTGTGTCGGAGTTCGGCCTGCCGGAATACGATGCGGACCTGCTTACCGCAGAAAGGCCTGTTTCAGAGTGGTTTGAAGAAGCGGTACAGGCGGGGGGGCAGCCTAAGACCGTCGCCAACTGGATGATGGGCGATCTTATGAGATTGCTGAACGCTGAAAACAGGTCTATCGATGATTGTCCGATCAATCCCGTTTCTCTTGCAGAAATGTTGAAGCTTATTGAAAACGGAACGATCAGCGGAAAGATCGCCAAGACGGTATTCGAGGAAATGTACGGGACGGGGAAAGACGCTGAAGCTGTAGTCAAAGAAAAGGGTCTGATCCAGATCAGCGACGAGGGGACCATTGAGAAGGTTGTCGATGAGATCATCGCGAAGCATACGACCGAAGTCGAGAGATACAGGGGCGGGGAGGAGAAACTGCTGGGATTCTTTGTCGGACAGGCGATGAAGACCATGAAGGGCAAGGCGAACCCTCAGAAGCTGAACGAACTTCTCAGGAAAAAGCTTTCCTGATTGTTTAGCACGGCTGGCCGACCGACTCTCATGTCTTGTGGAGCCTCTGGTTATGGATTTTTTTCAGCATATTCGCCTATTTTGTTCAGATTGAGTAGGCACCCATGCGGTAATGGACAGAGTCAATGAGTTTTGAAACTGCTTTATGGTATAGTATTAATATGAAGGTATTTATATTAATTTCTCTCGTTTTTTTGGTCATTTATGCATACGGCGCTATAAGCCTGCGGCTGGGGTATAAGAAACTTCTTTGAGGCGGCGTCAATGCCTCCGTGAGGGGAAAAGTGACTGAGAAGATGAGGCGAAAAGGACTGCCGGTCCCTTCCTGGCTGACGAAGAAATCGGGAAATTGCTGAGGAGAAAATAATGCGCTCGTCGAAGAAAGCTTTTGTTTTACTAGTTTGCGTTTCTCTGTTCCTCGTTCCTTATCTTTATAGCTGTGCTCCTCAGATCCAGAGGACCGGTGTAGAGGGATTGAGTTCTGTTCTGAACGATCAGGATGTCGTCATCGTCGATGTAAGGTCCGATCGGGACTGGAATGCAAGCGATAAAAAAATAAAGGGCGCTCTCAGGGGAGACCCTTTCCACGTCGAATCCTGGGCTGATTCGCTTCCAAAAGACAAAACCATCATACTTTACTGCGCTTGACCGGACGAGCTTTCAAGTGTCCGTGCGGCACAAGAGCTGAAGAGGTTGGGGTTCGAGAAAGTATTGGTTCTGAAGGGCGGATGGAACGCCTGGCTGAAGGCGGGTTACCCTGTGGAAAAGAAATAAGGCCCGAGCGCCCCTTTATTGACGCCGTCTCTGTGTTTAGCCGAGTTGATTTAATCCTTTTTCTTCGGTTAATATTCTCAACATAATTGTCTCCGGAGAGATGTCCGAGCGGCTGAAGGAGCACGACTGGAAATCGTGTGTGCGCTAATACCGCACCGAGGGTTCAAATCCCTCTCTCTCCGCCAGTTTATTTCCCTTTCCGATTGTCCCGAAGTCTTATTGTCCTCAAGCTTAAAGTTCCATTCTCAGACCCCCCTATCCTCTGGAACTTACCATCAGGCAAGGCCGACATATACGATTACCATTAGGAATCGGGAAATATTTTTTTCAAGCCCGATAAGGTCAGAGAATCTCACTGGAAATCAAGAAATAGATCAGGTATTATTCGTAGCCATGGTGCCTCATCCACCTATTTGGTATGCTGTATTGTTTATCCCCTTTCTTTTACCTCAAGAGCTTTATGGTTGTATATATTTCATCGTAAGCCGTTCCATCATTCTTCATGTCGTCTGTTCTGTCAACCCAGGAATGGTCTGCATATATATATTTGATCGGATTGGTCGTTGTATCGTAGTTAATGTTCCATTCCTTAAGGGGATAGACAGTCATCCCAGCGAGGTCGGTTATGCTTTCTGAAAAATGCATGTTCCAGTATACGTTTGCCAAGGTCTCAGTCTCGTCATTATCAACTGCAATCGTACCATCGCTCTTATCTGTGC
>JBECKU010000244.1:0-13534 GCA_040235385.1 Candidatus Sulfobium sp.
CCCCGTGTTCCGCTCCAGTCTCAAATAATTAAGATACACGCCATTCAGAACGTCCCGGAACTCATCAATATCCAAGTCGCAGCCGCCGTCGTTTACGAGAACGACTTCAACAGGCCGGTAAGTTTGAGCGGCGATGCTCTTCAGGGCTTTCTTTAAGAGCTTAGGCCTGTCTTTCGTCCTTACAATTATGGAGACTAAAGGGTTTTGTTCTTCCATGTTTTTCCTATCGACGATATATTATGCCGAATCATGAAACGTGCTTTATCTCAAATGCTGTCAGGATTTATTATAGGGAATGGTCAAGGAAAATTTCTATGAGCATCGGAAGGTCAAGTGCCCGACGATTAGGGATTATCAATCAATAAGCTCCCTCTCTCATCAGGACAATCCTCACCGTCTTGAAAAGTATTACAATATCCAGCCACAGGTTCCAGTTCCTCACGTACCATAAATCGAGCGTAATCCTGTAATCATGACTGGTGCTGCTCCTGCCGTTTACCTGCCATAGCCCTGTGATCCCCGGCTTTGTCAGTAATATGGTCCCGTCGTTTTCCCCCATTTCATCACGCTCCCTGAGCAGATAGGGCCGCGGCCCGACCAGGCTCATCTCTCCCCTTAATACGTTGAATATCTGGGGGAGTTCATCCAATGAGGTCATTCTGAGAAATCTGCCTATCCTGGTGACGCGGGGGTCGTCCTTCAGTTTCCAATGATGCTCCCATTCATTTCTGGCATCAGGATTGTTTCCTATGATCTCCTGGAGCCTCTCCTCCGCATCGGCGTACATTGTTCTGAATTTAAAACATCTGAATATAGTTCCCTTCTCGCCGATCCTTTGCTGAGAAAAAAATGCCGGGCCCCTCGAATCGATCCTGATAAGGACGGCCAAAACTGCCATGGGGACGGCAAGGAAGACCGTCATTAATCCGCTCACGACGACATCGAAACATCTTTTGACAATAATATTGAAAGGGTTGGAAAGATTATTTTCTATCTCGAAAGCAAGCACTTCTTCATGAAAGAAATGCCTGAGGTTCGTACCCAGCACTGCAACACCGAACATATCAGGTACGAAAAGAATGCGATCGACCTTATGCTGGAGTTTGTTGATTATCCCCTGAAGCCGCTCTTTTCCGGCCCCGGGCATGGCAATAAAGAGATCGGTTATCCCGCAGCTTTTCAGATAACTGCCCGCCTTGTCGACGCCCCTGTGGACTTTTACTCCATCTATTTTTTTGCCGATTTTCTCCGGGTCGTCATCTAGAAACCCTATGACTTCATAACCATAATTGGGCTCTCTCTTCAGTGACTTCAGTATGAGCCTGCCGGTTTCTCCCGCCCCGAGGATCAGCACTCTTCTGTTAAGAAATCCCATTTTCCTGAGCATATTCTTTACGGTCATCCTTATCAGGGGGAGAGAAAATAGCGATATCGCTCCCATAAGAACAATCACTGTCCTGGACATCTCATCGCTCATTTTCCCTATGGAAAGGATGGTGAAGACCCCTACGGTTGAAAAAAAGGAGACCGTGCACAAGGCCTTGATCTCGTCCCAGAATGAAAATCTTTTCGTATAGAGTCCCTCATAATAAAAAAAGAACACCCAGATGAGGAAAATCCACCAGATATTCGCAATACCCCAATAAGGGACCTCCTCGGGGAAGCCTGCGTAGAACAGAGGCAATAATTCAGTTCTCAAATATACTGAGAACTCGAACAATGCGACTAGCGAAAGGAGATCGACAAAGAAGATCGTCGCCACCTCCATTAAGTTTTTCAGACGGGCCACTCTTTTCCCTGCCGTCAGACTTTCAATTTGCCGATACCCGCTTCCGCATGCCGCTGAACCGGATTGACCGGTCAATTCGCATCCCTTATTCTTCATGGCCGAGTCTCCGCGCGGTTCCCTGGAGCAGCCGACGATCTCCCGCCCCACCCTTTTTCCACTTAGTAACGGGAGGTGTGAAGAGGTTCTCTCTGCATTTACGTGGATTAATATTGCCCTCCCACAAGCGTCGCGGTAACACTCCCTACTACAACCTTGGTCTTCATCATAACAGGTATGCGTTTGTCGTCATCGGTCAGCCAGATGGTCATATCGCCCTTTCTGTTAAATATGCCTTCAGACTTCATCAGCGGCTTGATAACTATCGTATCGAAACTCCCCAGGCGTGTCTCTATCCTCTCTTTTCTGAGCACCTGTATTTCTACGTTCCACATCCTCTTGCTGTCGAAAACGTTTACAAATACCGACCTTCCGACCTCCAGGTCAGCCTTTCTCACCAAATAAAAGCTCGAGAGGGGGTCGAAGACCTCTCCCTCGATGGCGAACACCTGTTCTTTCTTTTTAAGATGATCCAGATAGACTGCCCGGCGGGCAGCGTGTTCGAATCTCACTTCTTTATCCCGCCGGTGCCTTCCTTCCCTTAGTTTTATCCTGTACGACTGTGGCAATCCGATAGTTGAAGAAGATCCCGGCATGCATAGCAGGCTCTCCACCCTGTCGTCCACCGTGTAAAAAAAAGAGACCCAGTCGGCGGAACTTGCGGTCGAAATAATTTTCATGGAATCCTCTTCATCAAGTATTTCCATCGTTGCCGTCCCAGCCTTGATCCCCGTCCAGGTCAGGTCAAACATCAGTTTCTCAGGTATATTGAAAGCAGACGCAGTTCCACAGAAAGGAAAAACAAGGATAGAAAAAATAAACAGAAAGAAACGGCCCGCTGCATTTAATTTCAGACTTTTCACTTAATATCGGTTCTATTTCGAGATCCTTAATGAGGGGATAACCCATTTTCTTCAGCCGGGTTGCGACCCCTCTCATCAGCTCAATATGCTATATTAATACATGTTAATCATTCCTGCAATAGATTTAAAGGACGGTCAATGCGTTCGGTTACTACAGGGAAGAAAAGACGAAGTGACCGTCTATTCAAATGACCCCCCCGCCACCGCACGAAAATGGGAATCATTCGGCGCGGAGGTCCTGCATGTCGTTGACCTGGACGGGGCGTTTACGGGGGTCCAGGCAAATATTGAAGCCATCCTGGAGATAAGAAGGTCTGTAAAAATGGTTGTTGAAGTAGGCGGGGGTATCAGAGACCTCGCGACGATAGGCAGTTTGATCACGGCCGGGATCGACAGGGTAATACTTGGAACTTCTGCGATAGAAGACTCAGGTTTGGTCTCCGAGGCCTGCAGGATATATCCAGGCAAGATATTGGTCGGCATCGACGCAAAGGACGGAAGGGTAGCAGTCAGGGGATGGGAGAAGGTAAGTACCATCGGGGCGAAGGAACTCTCCAAACAGGTGGAAGCAACCGGAGTCGCAGGGATCATCTACACTGACATTTCAAGAGACGGCATGTTGACCGGTCCGAATTTCCCTGCCTTAAAGGAAATGGTGCGGGCCGTTCAAATACCGGTAATCGCGTCGGGTGGGATCGCATCCATGGAAGACGTATGGAACCTTATGCAAATCCCTGCCCTTTGGGGCGCCATTACCGGTAAGGCGATCTATTCCGGGTCTCTCGACCTGAAGGAAGCAATAAAAATGAGCAAAGGGCAAACGTAAGGAGCAGGGAGTAACATGCAATGACAAAGTTTACCGGTATTTTATTCTTTACTATTAACGTTTCACGCCTCACAGTTTTTTAATATGCTGGCCAAGAGAATTATTCCCTGCCTCGATGTAAAGGACGGACGCGTAGTCAAAGGCGTCAGTTTCGTCAATCTTCGCGATGCAGGTGATCCGGTGGAGAACGCGAAATTCTATGACGAACAGGGGGCCGATGAACTCATATTTCTCGATATTACCGCCTCGCATGAGAAGCGCAAAATCATACTGGATGTAGTAGAAAGGACCGCCGAAGATGTCTTTCTCCCTGTTACTGTAGGCGGGGGGATAAAGACCCTCGAAGACATCAGGGACCTGCTTAATGCAGGATGCGACAAGGTTTCCATCAATACGACCGCGGTAAAAGACCCTTATTTTGTCAGCCGGGCATCAGAGAAATTCGGAAGTCAGTGCATCGTCGTCGCGATAGACGCAAAAAGAATGACAGACAACATGGATGAAGCCACTGGAGAAGACTGGTTCTCCGACCCTTCTCTCTCCGGCGTGAGATTGGGGTCACCTGTGCCCTCTCATGCTACGCCTTCGGCGGAAGGGCGTGAAGCCGGATTGACGTGGGCGATCTCTACCCACGGCGGCAGGACAATGAAATTAATCGATGCCGTCGAATGGGCAAAAAAAATGGAGCGACTCGGGGCCGGCGAGTTTATGCTGACCAGCATGGACAAAGACGGGACCAAAGACGGTTATGATATCGAACTTACCCGGACAATTTCGGAGGCGGTGTCGATTCCCGTCATTGCCTCAGGGGGGGCCGGGAACCTGGAACATCTCTATGAAGGTCTGGAATTCGGGAAGGCCGATGCGGTCCTCGCGGCGTCCATTTTTCATTTTCGGGAGTACAGCATCAGGGAAGCCAAGGAATATCTCCGGTCCAAAGGGATTCCGGTCAGGCTGTAATTCCTGATTTTTCAAAGTCCGAATCAAAAAGAATTTCACCACAGAGGCACAGAGGCACGGAGAGACTTTAAAATAAAGCATTTTTGCTTTTTGCATACTAATAGACTTTCTCCGTGCCTCTGTGCCTCTGTGGTTGTTTTTCTTGTCATTTTCTTCCAAGTCATTGTTATCTCAGGCTCTTAAAATACTCCATAGCCTCCATCATTTTTTCCCGCTCGCCTGTAAACAGAAGAATATCATTACCTTTAATCGTGAACTCGGGGTCCGGCGTGACGAATACTTCCGCTCCCCTGCGCACCGCTATGACTGTAACGCCTGTCCTTTTTCTTATCTGCAGTTCGGCGATAGTCCTGTCGGACATGCCCGAGGCATCCGCGACCCTGTAACCATCGATCTGCATGTCGGGCAGCCATTCGCAGCGTTCAAAGAGATGCCGTTTCGGGAGTTCGACATTTCGCAGGACTTCATAACTGCCGCTTCTGACCTTCTCCGCCATATCCAGGATAACGTGCCCCGGAAAGTTGTACTTGAAGAGGACCCGTGAAAATATCTCGACCGAAGTTTCGAACTCCTCCGGGATCACCTCGGTTGCTCCAAGTGCGAGCAGGTCGTCTACCTCGGCAAGATATCTGGTCCTGACAATAATATGAATGCCAGGATTTTGATGCCTCGCGATAGACACAATCCTCCTTGTCGAAGCAGGATCGGATATGGCTACTACAAGCACTCTTGCATGCTCCACGCCCAAATTGCGCAGAATCTCGCTGCTTGTCCCGTCACCGTAATACATCGGTTCGCCTTTTTTCTTCATATTTCTCACCGTATCGCTGTTCATCTCAAGGACTACGTAAGGGATTTCGGCTTCCTTCAGAACACGTGCCAGATTCTTCCCGTTAAGGCCGAAACCGACTATGATCACATGGTCCTCCACGCCCTTCCGGGCGTTCTGTTCGACACCTGCTGTTTTAATCCTGGCGGCTCCTCCCCTCACAAAGCGTTGTGATGTGATCCATTCCGCCGCTGCCGGCGCCCCCTTCAGGATAAAAGGAGTGGTGATCATCGTAACCACGGATGAAGCGATAAATACCTGATAAAAATCTTCGGAAACGATGCCCGCCGACTGCCCGGCGAGGGCGACCACGAAAGAGAATTCTCCGATCTGAGAAAGCCCGAGACCGGCATGGATGGATGTCTTTAAAGGAGTGCCTGCCCCGTACGCGGCCATGGTGCCGGTGAAAATCTTCAGGCCGAAAATGAACAAAACGGCAATCGTCACAGTCCAGAAATGAGAGAGGATATATCGGGTGTCAAGAAGCATGCCCACGGAAACAAAGAACATCCCGATAAACCCTTCTTTAAAGGGGAGGATATCCGAGGTCGCCTGGTGAGAATACTCCGATTCGGACATTATCAGTCCTGCAAGAAAAGCCCCCAATGCGAGAGACAGACCGAATTCGTAGGTTACGAGTGCGATCCCGAAACACATGAGCATCAAAGTGATAATAAAAAGCTCTCTGCTCCTTGTATGGACGACTCGATGGAGCAATCCGGGTACGATCCATCTGGCACTGAGCAGCACTATAGTAATGATGGCTACTGCTTTTCCGACCGTTTCAGCCATCTCCGCCGCACTGATTCCCTCTCCGGACAATACCGGTGTGAAGAGTATGAGCGGAACTACGCAAAGGTCCTGGAAGATCAATATGCCAACCATGATGCGGCCGTGCGGAGAGTCCGTCTCGCCCTTCTCCGCGAGCATCTTAAGAACGATAGCGGTACTGCTCAGCGCGGTCAGAAATCCGAAAAAGATAGATCGCTGCAAAAGCCCTGACACTGCATATGCGGCCAGTGCCGTCAGGCCGATGGTAAATGCGACCTGGATGCCGCCCCCGAGGACAACGGCCTTTCTCATCCTGAGTAGTCTCGTCATGGAGAATTCGATCCCGACCGTAAAGAGCAGAAGTATCACGCCTATTTCGGCGAGAATCTCGACCATATGGGAGTCTTCCACAAGGCCGACCCCGAAGGGCCCGATAACAATGCCGGCGACGAGAAAACCCACTACGGTGGGGACTTTAAGCTTATGGAGCAGGAACACCGTAATTGCTGAAGCGATAAAGATAATCTCAAGCGATTTCAGAAATTCCATGATCCTATGCTATCAGATAATAAACCACCCGCCAATCGGACACTACGGGAAAGACATAAAATGATATCTGCAATACGAAGAGCAAAGCGGACAAAAGACATTTCACCGCAGAGACACAAAGAACGCAGAGTCAGGATAATTTTTGTTTTCCGGTGAGAGGCCGGAAAACAAAATAGACCCGGCTTTAAGATATGCGAACCGTCGGTTTATATATTTCCGCCCTCTCAGCAGAAATATGTAATTACTCTGTCTGCACCCTCTGCTTCTCCATGGTGAATAAAACTTTCTTTAATGTAGCGGTTTTCTCCTGGACCACAGGAATCTAAAATTCTTCATAAAAAGAAGTACGGCGGTCCCAATGATATTCACAGGTGGCTGATTTCGTCCTTTTTTTCTTCCTCTCCCTTGAGTTTCTTCTCGAGAAATTCCTTTGCGATATCCCTTCCTCCGAGACCGAAAGCGAGGGCAAGGGCAAAGATGATGCCCCCGAAGACAATCGCAAAAGCGATGACCACGGTTTCTTTTCCGATGCCGAGTTGTTCCAGGGCAATAGACAGCGCAAATACGAAAATGGAGAATTTCACCGCTTTGGCAATCAGCCCGGACATCTTGAGTCCCGCATTTACCGATGCGATGAGCGCCGTTCTTCCAAAGAAATTCCCAAGCAATAAGCCGACAACGATAATAATGAGTGCAATGAATACATTCGGCAGGTAAAGGAAAAAGCTTTCAAACAAACGCTCGATGGCCGGTAACCTGAGATTGTCGAGCGCTATGATCGCGAAACCGAAAGTTATGATCCAGCCTACGAACCTGGCGATGAGAGTCGCCAGCGAAGACTTGATCCCTCCTCTCGAAATAATTCGGTTAATGCCGGATCTCTCGGATAGCTCATCGAGCTTCAGGATCCTGAACAACTTAAGCAACACCTGTTTTGTAACCCATCCCGCCAGAATTCCGAGAATTAGAATGAGGATTGAAGAAAAGAGATTTGGAAGAAACAGCAGCACCTTGTTGATGAAGTCCTCTATCGGCTCCGTGATCAGCCTGTTAAAAATGTTCCCCATTGTATCCTCCTATGATGAGTTAATGGTCTTCTTCACCTAATGCCGGCAGATAAACCAAGATCATTCCCCGCCGCCCGCGCTTTCTCCGAACGAATTCCAGTTCTCTATGAGAAATTCCTTCCTGCTCTCGAAAGCCAGACACAGATTTTCTATTTTTTCTTCGACTTCCCTCGCACTGCTTTCCCATGCGTCTATAACGAAAGAAGCGGTCCTGCCTATATAAAGCGGGGTGAGTGACTTAAGCAGATGCTCCTTGTTGATTACCTTTTTATGTGAGGCAATCGCAAAACTGTAGACTATCTGGACCCAGATTTCATCCGGCATAAAAAATTTATCTTTCGGCAATTCCTCCGCCTTTACAAGAAAGTCGATGACTTCTCCGGGGAGAAACTCCTTCCATATCTGTATCAGTTCCTTTACCCCGAGCCGGAATTTATCGATCATCCTCTCGACATTGACAGAGACGGGTTCCAATCCGACATCGTAGTGAAATCCGAATGTCGGAACCGAGACCGATTTATGGGTCCTGCTCCAGACGTCGGGATACGTCTCCATAAGATCGAAGGTCGCCCCGACCACCTGATAAAGCATGGCGCTGAGATCGGCGCCAGGGTCTTTCGGGTCATGGATCTTCGCTCCCAAAAAAGCATGGCATACCTTGAAATCGTTGGCCATGGCAGTGGTGGTCATCCATATATCGATGCCGAATTTTGCAACATCCGATTCCCATACATCCTTGCTCAGATAAAACCTTGCGAGGTTGCCGGAAAAACCGAAGTCTCCGCCTATCGGCTGCCTCACCCTTTTTCCGTACAGAGCCCGGGTAAGCGGATAGACGATACTATTCGTGATCGTCCCGTCAAACTTATGTCTATGATACAGCGGAGCTACATAGTCCAGAGAATTCTCCATGACCGGTTTTATAAGAAGCTCGATCCATTCCGGCGTAATGCTCCTCAGGTCCGAATCCACTACCGCACACGCCTTTGCATTGAGTTCGTCGGCGATCTCGAATATAGTCCGGAAAGCGCTTCCTTTCCCGGGAATGCCCGAATAGGGGGTCGCTATCGTCAAAATCCGGTTTGTTCTGTGAGAAAATAAAATAGTGGACCCATCCTCCAAAGTAGTGTTCCTGACTACATCCATGGTGCCGTCGGTAGAACCTCCGTCGGAATTTACGAGCACGCATTTCTTATCCGGGAAGTACTTGGCAAAACCCGCCTGCACCGCTTTTACTACATGGCCGATAGTTGAGGCATTATTATAACTCGGGATTCCCACGAGTATGTCTGCGTCCCGGACCTCGTCCAGCTTTTCCTGAATATCTTTTCTGAGGATAATGCTCGGCATGTTAAATAAACTTTCCTGTGTTTGACATTACGGGGATAGTAATTCGCAAAGCTCGGAACAATGCTACTTCGCTTCCGTCAGTCCTCCCCTCGGGATTATAGCAATGCCCGAAGAGTCGATGTGGCACCGGAACCGGTCTTTTTCGAGGTCGAACCCGATCTGCTCACCTTCTCCGATCACGTTAAGTTTGTCCACAATCGCATTGCGAAGCCTGCACCCCTTTTTGAGGACCGCCCTGTCCATAATGACACAATCCTCGATACTAACGTTGTCTTCTATCAACACCCCGCTCCTGATGACGGAATTCCGGACTTTAGCCTTATGAATAAAAGTACCTTCCGCGATAATGCTGTTCCTGATATCGCCCCTGAGGATTTTTGCTGCCGGGCCTTCGGAACCGGACGGATGAATAGGCCATGAAAAATTGTCAAGCTCGAATTTCGGCTTCTCGCCGAGCATATCCATATGTGCATCAAAAAAAGCCGATATGGTCCCCACGTCACGCCAATAGCCCTTTTCTTCATACGGGAAATGACCGGGAATCACATTAGTCGCAAAATCATATGCGAAGACCTTTTCCTTAGCGACAAGGTCCGGAATTACATGTGCGCCGAAGTCATGCTGTTTTTTCCGTTGTGCCGTGCCCAGGGATCCCATCAGCACATCCCTGTTGAAAATGTAGTTTCCCATCGAGACATATGCGGAGTCAGGATTGCCCGGCATGGGCTTCGGCTTCTTCGGTTTTTCCTGGAAGCCTACGATCCGGTTCTCCTCGTCGGAGACTATGACTCCGAAAGCGGAAGCTTCCTTCAGTGGGATAGGCCGGGCCGCAACGGTAACGGAAGCACCTTTACGAAGATGGAAATCGATCATCTGGCGGATGTCCATCCGATAGACATAGTCCGCCCCGAACACGATGACGAGTTCGGGGTTGTGCTCCCGGATAAGGTTAATATTCTGAAAAGCCGCATCGGCCGTCCCCTGAAACCATTCGGGTCCCATTCGCATCTGGGGAGGAACAACCGCGACAAAATGGTTTCTCATTACCGAAGACAGGACCCAGTTTTTTCTCACGTGCTCGATCAGCGACTGAGACTTGTACTGAACGAGAAGATAAATCGAATAGATATGAGAGTTTACAAGATTACTCAGCACGAAATCGACGATCCGGTATCTTCCTCCGAAAGGGACCGATGGTTTTGAGCGGAAAGAGGTCAGAGGGAAGAGTCTTTCTCCCTTGCCTCCGGCAAGCACAAAAGCGAGTACTTTAGGATGAGCCACTTTACCTCCAGGTCAGTTATATTTACGGTACGCGGCGCACGCCGCATAGCACCGGAAAGTATTCGGCAAATATTAGTAAAGTTTACACGACCCCATGCTCCATTGCAAGGCCGGCTTCACGGAGAGGACTACTCCCCGGCACGCTCGAGAAGGGCAACGGGCGAGTTCGCTAATAGTTCAGACAATTCCATTAAGACCGCTTCATCGCGCTCTTTAACCTGCACCATCTCTCCCGTGATGACATTCCTGTATTCCGTCCCTTCCCGTGCAAAAGGAACGATAACGACGGTATCCCCCCATGCCTGCCTTCCTAAAGGCAGACTGTTTCCCCCGGACAGCAGAGACGTGAAAAACCTCGGGACAACCACGATCACAGAGGAGCTGTTCAGTCGTCTGGCAAAGGCACACACGTTTTGTTCCTTATTTCCCGTCACTTCCAGAGGCAGGTACTCGCCCTCCTCAAAAAGCTTGCTGTGGTCTCTCCTGTAATTCAGGCTCTTGTAAGTCAGATAGAGTTTGATCCTTCCGTCCTCATTTTTCTCAGTCAGGTCCCGCCACAATCTCACAGAACCGATTTCGGATTCCAGCCTCTTCAGCTCCTCGAGCATTTCGGCCCTCATCCCGTAATCAACGGGCCTGCGGTTATCTGGATCCACAAGGCTGAAATTCCAGATCTCGGTTCCCTGGTAAAAGTCGGGGACCCCCGGTGAGGTTATTTTAAGCAGTGTCTGAGACAGCGAATTGAAGAGGCCGGGATGGAGAACGGCCTTCTGGAAATCCCGGATATCACGCAGGAACCTGTTCCCCGGGATGTCGTTCATGGCGGTTTCGATAAACGCGAGCATGGCTTCCTCGTAGGAGGCATTCGTGTTGATCCAGCTCGTATTGACCTTTGCCTCCCGGATCGCCTTAAGCATATAGTCCTTGATCCTCTGCCTGAAATTCTCGTACTCCCGTGCGTCCATGGGCCCGACCGGCCAGGCCCCGACAAGGGTCTGATAAAAGAGATATTCCTCGTTCGGGTCAGGCGCCGGCCGGCCGTCTATCATCACTTTCTTTTTTTTGTTCAGTCTTCTCCATGCAATGACCCGCCTCCTCCATTCGCCCGGGATTTCGGACAATACGTTAATTCTCGCCCTTACGTCCTCGCTGCGTTTGGTATCGTGTGTCGACGATGCGATAAGGGCATGCGGCCAGAATTTTGATCTTTCGATGTTCTGGCCGTGAAACGTTTCGAGCGGCGTACCGAACCTGTCGGGGGCCCCCCCGACCTCATTCAGCGAAACGAATCGGTTGTATACATAAAAAGCGGTGTCTTCCAGACCTTTTGCCATCACGGGGCCTGTGATCTGCTGAAACTTCATGACAAAATCGAGCCGTTCCTTTTTATCATCCTCCTCAAAGCCGTCAGGGAATCTCAGAAGCAGCATGTCCCTGAGAAACTCAAAGATTGACTCACTGATCGCTGGGTTCTTTCTCTTCGCCTTAGATACGGCGATCTCGATATACTGGCGGTCCCTGTCGGATACGGAGTAATCGTTTATGTAGCTTCTGTAGACCGGGAAGAAGGCAATCACTTCCCTGATCGCATCGGTGAGGCTGTTCAGGGTAAAATCTCTCGTATGCCGGTCCTTTTCCGAGATCAGATTCAGGTAATGGCCCAGGGTATTGATCTCGCCCGACATCGCGACACGCATAATCAGGTTCTTTTTTTCGTATACGACTTCCTGAAAGTTCATCCTTTGCCCGATAAAACGGGAGTAAATGTCGTCAAAGGCTTTTGCGTTTCCGGTCTCGATGAACACGCCGTTCAGTGAATTTATGAAGACGTATCCGGTAGTGCTGAAGATAGGCCATTCCTCGGGCATCCTCTCCCCTTTGATCAATATCTTTTCTCCTACAATATAAAAAGGCTTCACCTGCGGGTCCGAGGCCGAGAATTGATCATAGATCTTCAATATCCCTGCCGGGATATCCGAACTTCGCGGGGCGGCGGGCAATTCTTCACTTAATTGGCCCGAATAACCCAGACTCTGCCACAGGAAACAGCTCCGCTGCAATTTCCGGAAGTATTCCGAAGGGTTGAACAGACCGTCCGGATGGTCCACTCTGAGGCCGGTCACTTTTCCTTCCATGATCAGTTTCATGGTGAGTTTATGGATATCTTCGAATACCTCGGGGACTTCAGCCCTGATCGCACCCAGCCCGTTGATATCAAAGAATCTTCTGTAATTGATCTCATCGGTCGCCACCTGCCAGTGAGACAACCTGTATACCTGCATGTCCAGAAGCTCGTCGAGTAGATCGAAACTTCGGGGCTCTCCTTTTGTCCCGTTAAACAGCTTCACGTTTTCTTCGATGAAGGAATCGACGGCGCTGCTCTCTTCGCAAAGGTTCATGAGTCTCTTTTTTATGACCTCCTTCTCACGGTGCCTTTCCTCAACTTTTTCCGGAACAACTTCAGTATAGGCGGGCAGATGGTTCAATGCCGTGATGATACTGAGAAGCTCGGTAAAATGGGGATCTTCATGGGAAATCGATTCTTTCAGCGAGTCGATACGGTGAGAGAGTATGAATATGTAGGATTTCGGAAGGATGGGAAATCTATGGTCGTAATAACCCAGAAAAAAAGCACCCTCTTCAAAGACCAGTCTCAGCTCCTGGTTTTCGAGTATCCGCCCGTATTGATCGCCCAACACCGGGAGCAGCACCCTGTTTTTAAGCTCCCTCTTGGTAGGGTCCCAGATGATATCGAAATACCGGGCATACATGGAACTGGGTCCGTTTTCGAGCACGTCCATCCACCAATGATTTTCCTCACTCTCGATATACATGTGATTGGGAACGATGTCGAGTATCTGCCCCATACCGAATCTGCGGAGTTCCGCGATCATTCCGTCGTACTGCTCTTCCGTTCCGATCTCGGGATTCAGGGTATTATGGTCCACGACATCGTACCCGTGGAGACTTCCCTTTTTTGCCTTGAAATAAGGAGATGCGTAAATATCCGTAATTCCGAGTTCATGGAGATAGGCGACAATGTTTTTTGCATCCGAAAATGTGAATTCGCGGTTGAACTGCAGCCTGTAAGTAGCAGCAGGGATCCGAGGCTGTAAAAGATCTTCGTTCTCCACCTGATTTATCCTTTCATCC
>JBECKU010000245.1:0-5125 GCA_040235385.1 Candidatus Sulfobium sp.
ATTTCCATCACCAGTCTCCTTAAGAAAATAATACGTGAAATATGTCCGGACCGCAATGAAATAGTTTCTTCCCTGATAATGTCGATTGACAGGCCAAGGGAAAGCTTGTAGAGTATTCGGGATGAGAGATGATTAACATTCTTATAGTGGGTATCGGCGGTTTTATCGGTTCCGTGGGCAGATATCTGGTCGGCGGATGGGTGCACAACTCCACGAATATTACGTGGTTCCCGGTCGGGACCTTCGCCGTCAATATGTGCGGGTGTTTTCTGATCGGTTTTCTGGGCGGGATTTCCGAATCCCTGCAGGTCTTTACTCCCGAAACCCGGCTTCTTCTGTTCATCGGGGTTCTGGGCGGATTCACAACCTTTTCATCATTCGGATATGAAACATTTACCCTGATCAGGGACGGAGAAGTCTTTGCCGCCGCCGCCAATGCGGGTCTTCAGGTAATACTGGGGCTTGGTTTCGTCTGGTTGGGAAATATATTATCACGGATCTTATGAGGAGGGTTATATGGTATTGCCCGAGCAAGGTCACCTTCTGAGAATCTTCATCGGCGAAAGCGACAAGCATGAAGGGATGCCGCTATTTCAGTGGATAGTGCGGAAGGCCCGGGAACACGGCCTTGCCGGAGCTACAGTTGTCAGGGGACTCGAGGGGTTCGGAGCTCATAGCCGTGTCCATACCGCAAAGATATTGCGTCTGTCCATCGACCTGCCCATTATTATCGAGATCGTGGATACGATAGAAAAGATAGACGGTTTTCTTCCGGTGATCGACGCGGCGATACCGGAGGGTCTTGCAACTGTAGAAAAAGTGCAGATCAGGTTTTACCGGGGCGGCAAGGCGTAACGATATTTATTCCGGAGCGCAGTGCGGTCCTGCCGCATCGGCCTATGGAGGCGTTAACCCGAAAGATGCAGATAGTGATCAATTATTTCATTAACTCGATGATATATAGAGATTATTCTTCATTGCAGCAGGGATAAATATATACAAAATTTCATCCTGCCGAGATTGGCCAGGTATCGATAGAGAAATTCTTTCACAACATCTGCATTTTTCTATAGCACACTTTTAGTCAATTCATAAACTTTTTTAAGCGAAGGGAGGGGCGCAGTCTCTTTCCTTTGTGACATCTGTGGTTAGGCGGTGGCTTCTGTGTTGCCTCTCAACTTCACTCACGGCAGTTTCTGTGATAATGTGAAAGAAAGGAGGAGCCATGTTTCATATGTCATTCATCTTCTTGTCCCGATGGATTGTCTTGCAGAACGACCAGTATGATTGGGGACCCGGAATGAGGGGCTGGGGCTTCGGAATGGGATGGTACTGGCCGCCCATTATCATCGGAATTCTCTTTGCCGCGATCGTGATCGGTATCGTCTTTCTCCTGCTGAGAAAACCGGTCTCCCGTAAGGAGGAACCGGCCCTGGAGGTCCTGAAAAAGAGGTACGCAAAGGGCGAGATAAGCTGCGAAGAATTCGAAGAAAAGAAACGGGACCTGGAGTCGTAAGGTTCTTCTATTCTCACGCACGCGTCTGAGGTGGTTTTTGCCTGGGCGTGGACAGGTGAAGGGCGATCTTTAGTGAAGTTTTCCTTTTTTAAAAACAGACTGTTTCTGACCGTGCTCGCCGGGCTGCTTATAGGACTCTTTGCTGTATCCCGAATAACCGGCTGGATAGTGGACTGGCTCTGGATGGGTCATCTCGGTTATGGAGATATTTTCCTGACCCTTCTCTCGGTCAAACTGGGCTTGTTCGGCGTTGCCTTCTTCGTGGTTTTTCTTGTCCTCAGCCTCACTATCCGGTTTGTATTCAGGTTCGGGCAGAAGACCGGGGATGCAGGGAATTCGGTCGCGCATCTGCCTGTGGGCGGAGGCTTCGAGATAAGCAGGAGATGGCTGGTCCTGATAAGCCTGGCTGCTTGTGCTGTCACCGCAATAATTTTTTCCCGTGTGATTTCTTCACAGTGGGATTCATATCTCCGTTTTTATTGGGGGACGTCTTTTGGAAGGGCCGATCCGATATTCGGCAAAGACCTGGGTTTTTATCTCTTTCGTCTTCCCTTCTATGAACTGGTCCAGAACAGTTTTGCCTGGCTCTCGGCATGCGCATTGGCCGCAACGCTGCTGATGTACGGGCTGCTCGGCGCAATAGGTTCCGAAGGGCAGAAAATCCATCAGATCAGAAAACCCGTTGTCATGCATCTTTCATTCTTGCTCGTCTTTTTCGTTTTCGCATGGGGATGCGGGTATTACCTGGACCGGTATGAAATTCTTCTTTCGCCGGGCGGCGTAGTATTCGGCGCCGGGTATACCGATGTGAATGTAGTGCTGCCCGCCCTGTGGATTATGACGGCCGCCTCATTCCTGCTTATGGTTGCGACCATGGTCAACATGTTCGCCCGGAAATCCCGTGTGCTGTATATCAGCATCGGTGTTTATCTTCTGCTGGCGGTCGGGGCGGTCCTGCTGCTTCCGAATATCATCCAGAAATTTTTTGTGCAGCCGAATGAACTGAGGCTGGAAATGCCGTATCTTGGGAACTACATGAAATTTACCAGGGAGGCATATTCGCTCGACCGGATACGGGAGATAGAATACCCGGCCCTGACCGATCTCACGCCCGATGAGATATCGGCGAACCGGGACACGCTCGAAAATGTCCGCCTCTGGGACTGGAGGCCCATTCTCGAGACGTTCAGACAGACACAGGAAATACGGCTTTACTATAAGTTCTATGAGATCGATGTGGACCGTTATAACCTCGGGGAAGAAGGATACCGCCAGGTAATGCTTTCCGCCCGTGAACTTGCCGGGGAGCTTCCGGAGAAGGCACGTACCTGGGTCAATCACTATCTACAGTACACGCACGGATATGGACTGGTCATGAGCCCCGTATCAGAAAAGGCAGAGGAAGGGTTTCCCGTATTCGTGATAAAGGATTTGCCTCCCGAATCTCCGTATCTGCCGGTGGATATCCCGGCTGTTTATTACGGCGAAAAGACCCCGGGATACAGAATAGTGAACACTAAAATCAAAGAGTTTGATTATCCCATGGGAGACAGGAATGTTTATACGAATTATAAAGGAAAGGGCGGGGTTTTTCTGACGGGATTCTGGAAAAGGCTTTTATTCGCATGGGAACTCTCCGACATCAATATTCTCATCTCCTCCTATATCACACCGGAGAGCCGCATCCAGATCCGCAGGAGGGTGGCGGAAAGGGTGAACGCGGTAGCGCCTTTTCTTATGCTCGACAATGATCCATATCTTGTACTGAGCGCCGGGAAACTTTACTGGGTGCAGGACGCTTACACCGCATCTTCCTCTTATCCGTATTCCGAGCCGTACGAAAAGGGTCTGAACTATATTCGAAATTCCGTAAAGGCTGTTGTTGACACTTATGACGGCTCGGTCAGCTTCTATGTTATGGACCCCGGGGACCCTGTGCTGGGGGTCTACAGGAGGGCATTCCCCGATGCGTTCAGGGACCTCGACGAATTGCCTTCAGACCTAAAAGGGCATTTGAGATATCCCGAAGACCTATTTGCCATTCAGGCGGAAAAGTTCAGGACCTTTCATATGACCGATCCGCAGGTTTTCTATAACAGGGAAGACCTCTGGACGTTCCCGACCGAAAAATATTCCGGCTCGGCGATAAGGATGGAACCGTATTATATTCTCATGCGCCTCCCCGGGCAGGAAAAACTCCAGTATCTCATCATGAGCCCGCTTACTCCTGAGAACAGGGACAATATGATCGCATGGCTTGCGGGCAAGTCCGATTTTCCGGAGTACGGGAAAATGGAGGTATACAAGCTGCCCAAAGAGAAGTTGATTTATGGACCGATGCAGGTGGAAGCCATGATCGATCAGGATGATGTGATTTCCCAGCAGCTCTCCCTATGGGACCAGAGAGGTTCCAGGGTTATCAGGGGAAACCTGCTCGTCCTGCCCCTCGATCATTCCTTCATGTATATCGAACCGGTGTATCTGGTTGCCGAAGGGGCGAATATACCCCAGCTTAAGAGGGTGATCGCGGTATACGGAGAAAGTGTGGTGATGGAGCCTACTTTGAGCGAAGCGGTGCAAGCACTCTTCGGCGCAGGAGAAAAAGAAACCAGGGGGAAGGCGCCGTTAAAGGTCCGGGAGGAAATCGTGAACCTGTTGAAGCGGCATCTTCGGAAGGCCGAAGACGAGATCAGAAAAGGGAACTGGTCGGGATTTGGAGAGGCGATGGAGCAACTTAAAAAAATCCTGGAAACGGAAGGAGGAGTAACAGGACAGAACGAATAAAACCGTTGACAGGAATGCCTTTCGCTCTGAATGCCCTTTTCGGTTTACATCAGCCGGCGCCGACAGGTCCCAGCAGCTTTTCGACCGCTGATTTAACCTCCTCCGATTTAAGCGAAGTGATACATTTGAACCCATCCCGGCAGTCTTCATGCAGGCATACCCGGCAGCGCGCATCTCCCCGCAGCACCACAGATCGGGGGGAAAGCGGCGCCCATCGGTTCTCGTCCGAGGGACCGAAAAAAGCGACCAGCGGTGTTCCCATGGCCGCTGCAAGATGCATGGGACCGCTGTCGTTTCCGATAAAAAGTGAGCTCACCTCGAATAATGCCATCAGCTCCGCTAAAGTTAGTTTATCCACAAGGTCATGTGGACCCGGTTTCGACGTCGAGAGGATCTCAAGGGTCTTTTCGCGATCTCGATTGCTCCCCACAAAGACAACCTGAAAGCCGGCCGAGGAGAGCCAGTCGGATATCCCGGCAAAACCCCGTGAAATCCACTGTTTGTGTACCTTGCCTGCCCCGGCGTGTATACTGACGACCGGCTTCTCCTGCATGATCCCCCTGTGTTCCATCTTCTTCCGCAGCGATTCCCTGCCGGCGACGGTCGCCTTGAGGCGCCGATAAGTATCTATATGCTCCAGCCCCGCAAATCGGGTCATTTCAGTGTAGTTGAAGACCTTGTGTCCCACGTCGGAAAGAGCGACCTTCAGGTTGTAGAGAAAGGGCCTGTGTGCCCTGGTCTGTCCTACCCGCACGCTCGCGCCGGAGAGGAACGAGAGGAGCCCGGATGTTCTTCCCCCGTGGAGGTCTACCACCAGATCAGCCC
>JBECKU010000265.1:0-5219 GCA_040235385.1 Candidatus Sulfobium sp.
TCGGCAATGCGATAACGAACGTGACCGGAGCGGATATGCAAAGACTTAAGGGAGAAGGCGCTCTTGAAATCCGCCTGCGTGAGAAGAAGATCTCCCTGAAGACTCATTATGCCGAAGGTGATGACCGCACCCTTTCTGCGCTTGTGAATAGTTCGGGGTATCTCGAATTCTTTATTCCCAGGGGAAATGCGGCCCGGAAATTTGAGATTTCCCTGGGCGATATCATCGAGATTATCAGGGTCTGAACCCATCTCCTTATCCTGCAAATAATTCGACAATTTGTCTGAATAATGTCCGGGAATAATACTTGACAGAATTACTAGACTATTTTAGTCTATTAGTATGCTGCGGTTATCCACGAAGGGACAATATGGAGTGAGGGCGATGTTCGAGATCGCCAAGAGCTACAGTCGCGGACCGATTACCATTAAGGAAATCTCGGAGAGACAGGACGTTTCCGTGGCCTATCTGGAGCAGATCCTCAACACCCTGCGAAAAGCCGGCCTCGTGAAGAGCGTAAAAGGACCCGGAGGGGGATATGTATTGAGCAGGACCCCCGATGACATCAGCATCGGATCTATCCTGAAAGAGCTGGAGGGTCCCGTGGCGATTACCTCCTGTCTGGATCCGAACATGGGGTGCGTAAGGGTGGAAGGGTGCGTGACGCATTTGCTGTGGAAGGCGCTTGGTGAGAACATCGAAGCTTTTCTCGACAAGATGTCTCTCAGGGACCTTTTGACGGGTAATCAGGCCATAGAGGTGGGCAAAAAAAGATCGAAGAAGGTCGGTAAAGGCGCTTCCGCCGTCAAACTCGTGGGATGAAATTCGTTGAAAACGTAAAACCCGACGTCACAACAGATATCGTCTACATGATGTGTCCGATGCATCTTCTCAAACTGGAGGAGCAGATGAAGGAGCTCGATCAGGGACAGATACTGGAAATCATCACGGACTATGACGGTGCACTCGAAGACATACCGGCATGGTGCGAGAAGACAGGGAATGAGTTTCTGGGAATGGAGGACGTTGGTGATTTCTTTAAATTTTATATCAAGAAGCTGAAGAGGTGAATCATGAAAAAGTATTATTTTGACCATGTTGCGACGAACCCGCTGCATCCGGATGTCCTCGAAGCCATGATGCCCTATCTGAAAGAAGAATTCGGCAATCCCCTCAGCGTCTATGAATACGGTATGAGGGCAAAACAGGCCATCGAAGACGCCAGAGGAAATGTCGCCGGTCTTATAAATTCAAAGCCCGCTGAGATTATTTTTACTTCGAGCGGGGCCGAGGCGAACAATTTCGCTCTCCGGGGAATCGCCCTTGCCAGACAGAACGAGGGCAAACATATTCTCGTCTCGAGAATGGAGCATCATTCGATACTAAATTCCGCAAGGTTTCTGGAGAAGAGCGGGTTTGCCGTCACCTATCTCCCTGTAGACAAAAAGGGTTTCGTCGATCCCGATGTGGTAAAAAAAGCGATCACCAAAGAGACAACGTTGATATCCGTCATTCATGCCAGCAGCGAGGTAGGCACGATAGAGCCGATAAAGGAGATCGTGAAGGTGGCGAAGGAGAAGAACATCAGCGTCCATACGGATGCCGTGGCCTCCACAGGGAATATACCCGTCGACGTCAAGGACCTCGGGGTCGATCTGCTGAGCATGGCGGCCCATCAGTTTTACGGCCCCAAAGGCGCTGCCGCTCTTCATGTGAAACAGGGCACGAGGATCGTCCCGCTTATCTACGGAGGCATCCAGGAGTCCGGCCGGCGGGCCGGGACAGAGAATGTTCCTGCCATCGTAGGTATGGGCAAGGCTGCGGAGATGGCGGTCGAAAAGATGCGGAGCAGGATGGACCATCTCATCCCGCTCAGAGACCGCATTATCGATACCATGTCCGGAACGGAAAACGTCCATCTTACCGGAGACCGTGAACAAAGACTTCCGGGGCACGCGAGTTTTTGCGTGGAATATATAGAGGGAGAAGCGATGCTGCTTATGCTCGCCGCAAAGGGGATTTTTTCTGCAAGCGGTTCGGCCTGTTCTTCAAAAGCGCTGAAGGCATCGCCCGTTCTTCTTTCGATGGGTATTCCTTCGAGCCTGGCACAGGGTTCCATAGTGTTTACTCTGGGTGAAGAAAATACGTCCGAGGATGTAGATTATCTTCTTAACGAATTTCCTGCCGTGATAAAAAGATTAAGAGAGATTTCTCCCTATGCGCAAGGATGGGGAGACAGAGAGGAAGGTGGAGAATGTACAGTGAAAGAGTGATGGACCATTTTACGAACCCTCGGAATGTGGGGGATATGGAAAACCCCGACGGTGTCGGGACTGAAGGCAACCCCACCTGCGGCGATGCGATGAAGATCTATATCAAGGTGGAGAACGACAGGATAGTCGACGCCAAATTCAAGACCTTCGGCTGCGGGGCGGCCATTGCCGTCAGCAGCATGGTGACTGAGATGGTCAAGGGCAAGACCCTGGACGAAGCCCTCGCCATCTCGAAAGAGACGGTAGCCCAGGAATTGGGCGGACTTCCTCCGCAGAAGATGCATTGCTCCAACCTGGGTGCAGACGCGCTGAAAAAGGCAATAGAGGACTACAGGAGTAAACAGAAGAAGTAGAAGCCGTTTCAAAAGTGTTTTATTCATTATTAGGTTTTTTAGCGTAATTCCAGCGCAGTGGGGTCTACCCTCTCCTCGGTTGCCCCGGCGACTCGCCGGGAGGTTTATTCATTATGTCTAAATCTGGCAGAACGACAGCATCAACACCGACAGGGGCTAACGCTGTTTGATCTTTATTATTTGAAGTTAACCTCTGCGGGTTGTGCTCCTCATTCGCGCTCTACAAACGAACTGTTTATAATGTTTACGCGGAGAAACAAGATATGTCAAAAGTAACAATTAACCGGGATCTATGTAAAAAGTGCGGCACTTGTGTATTGTCCTGTCCGGAAACAGTGTTTATCCAAAAAGAGAAGAAAGCTATACCCGATCTAATTCACGAAGATCTTTGTATCTCCTGTGGCCACTGCGTTGCCATTTGCCCTAGAGAAGCCATAAATCATACTGATTTTTCACAAGGCAGGATAAATATAATTAACCGTGATCTTTTGCCTTCAACGGAACAAATTTTCGAATCAATCAAAACAAGACGTTCAATAAGAGCTTTTGAAGACAAAACTGTTGAAAAGGAATTAATTGAAAAGATTATTGATGGAGCGAGGTATGCTCCTAGTGGTCATAATGCGCAAAGTACGGAATTTGTTGTTGTTCAAGAAAAAGAAAGCCTTAAAAAAATATCGGAATTAACCCGATTATTTCTCTCCAAAACAGCAAAACAATTTCGTAATCCACTGATTAAAAATATGCTGCTTATGGTAGCCAAAAATGAAACTGAAGGTGTACTTCACTTAATGAATGATTTTGAGAGGATTGTCGATGAATTTAGAAAAGGAAAAGATACTATATTATTCCGTGCTCCTTGTGTTCTTTTTTTCCATGCAGATAAGAGTATCAATTATTCAGATGTGAATTCGAGTCTGGCAGTTCAAAATGCCATGCTGTTATGTCATTCACTTGGCTTGGGTTGCTTTTATCCAGGCTATGTGGTCTCAGCATGCAAACGTGACAGCAGTATCCCTAATTTATTATCGATTCCAAATAAACATCAAGTTTATGGTGCTTTGGCTATGGGTTATCCAAAATTTAAGTACAAAAAGTGGATTGAAAGAAGACCGGCAAGGATAGAGTGGAAATGATTGAATCGCTGACAATTTGCTGCACCGGAGCGCAAAAAGCCGTGCCCGGTGGGCACTTCGTTAGGTGACACTTACGTATGAAATTGAGCAATCTGGGTTTTGACCACTGGTTTGAAACACATGCCGCTCAGTTACTCCAGGAGGACGGCGGCATAGCCCGCGTGTCGGCTGTCGATCGCGGCTCATACCTGATAAGAAATGAATCGGGGGATGTCCCGGCCGAGCTCACGGGAAAGTTTTCTTATCAGATTGAAAGTGCCGTCGACCTGCCGTGTGTCGGAGATTGGGTAAAGGCACAATACTATGACAACGGCACAGCAGCCGTCATCCACGCGGTATTCCCGCGAAAGACGCTCCTAAGGCGCAAAACTGCGGGTGCTAACGTCGATTTCCAGATGATTGCAGCTAACATAGACACCGCCTTCATTGTTCAGTCATGTCAGTTTGATTTTAATCCCCGCCGCTTGGATCGATACCTGGCCATGGCGGCGGATGGCGGCGTTGAGCCGATCATCATTCTCACGAAGACGGACTTGATCACCCGGGACGAGTTGGAGCAGAAAGTTGCGACCGTCAGCACCGGCGCCAAGGCCGGGGTGCTCGCCCTCAGCAACATCACCGGCAGCGGGTTTGACGAGTTCCAGCAGACACTCTGTCCGGGAAGAACGTACTGTCTGCTTGGTTCATCAGGTGTCGGGAAGACCACTCTCATCAACCACCTTATGGGCAGGGAGGCATTCGAAACAAAGCCGGTCAGCGGTACGGGAGAAGGCACCCACACGACTTCGCGCCGGCAGCTCATTGTTCTCAATCAGGGTGCGATGCTGATCGATACGCCCGGCATGCGTGAGCTTGGCCTTCTCGGTGCCGGCGACGGGGTCAAGGCGGGTTTCGAAGACCTTGTCGGACTTTCCGCAAAGTGCCGCTATGCGGACTGCAGCCACGAGCACGAACCCGGCTGTGCCGTCCGTGCTGCGATCGAAAGCGGTGAATTGAGTGAAGACCGCTATTCCAGCTACATCAAGCTCAGGAAGGAATCGGATTACTACGCTATGTCATATCGAGACAAACGGAGGAAGGACAGGGCTTTCGGAAGATCCATCAAATCGTACAAGAAGCAAATGAAAGACTGAGGGACAAGACCGAATCAAGGTTCCAACCGATGCGCTGCGCTCCTGCGGAATAGGGCCGGTGAGCCGTACGTTGATTCCTCCGCGCTTGTGCGCTGCTGAACAACGCCAATCGAGCAGACCCTTTTGGGGCAACTCATCGTCCCCATTAAGTGCAGGAATAAATAACTGATATGCCAAATGGTTTCTACGTTCGAAGGAAAAATGGGATGCTATTGAAGCGCCACTGATAGAACTGGATCCGACATTAAACGACTACGCAAAGAAACATAATTTACGGATTGAAAAGAATAGTCATGATTGGCCGAGTCGTACCCTGCAAATGTC
>JBECKU010000279.1:0-11453 GCA_040235385.1 Candidatus Sulfobium sp.
CCTTTCGAGAGTCGTTACTGCCCCACCGTGAAGTCGGTAATCCAGAGATAGTATTTCGTGAGGCTCTGGTCTCCCGCAGGTACGACCACAACTCCCAACAAATATGTCCCAGTCGGAAGGTCAGCAACCGTTATGTTACCAAAGAGGCTCTCGTCGACCGGACCCGGGGAAGACAGTATCCAGGGCGCAAGCCCTGCAGAAAAAATCTGGAACGTGCCGGAAGACGTAAATTGGTAGACATTAACAGGATCGACCGATGGGATATAGAGGAGAAAATAGACATCTACGGGCGCTTCAAACTGCTCCATTGCAACTCTCACGGCAAGAGTCGGGCCGCCAGCCGCAACATCACCGAGTCCGATCGGTCGCGCCTGGGCGGGATCGGCGCTCAGCACAGGGGTGACTATTGCAGGATAAGTGAAGGTCTGTACGGTTTGTGGAAGGGCAATGGTCGTGGAAGCCGCATTCACCGTAATGGTCCCGGTCATCCCCAGGCCGCAGTGGAATGAGCAGAAATAGGGATACGTTCCAGGCTGATCGAAAGTGAATGAAAAGCTCTCTCCCCTGGACAATGACCCCGAATCCCAGACCACGCCGGTGGTATTATGACTACAACCCGCCCCGCTCGTTGCCGTATGGAGAGTACCTGTAGGATTGGTCCATCGCACCGTGTCTCCAACATTGATCGTAAGATCGGCCGGAGAGAAGAAATCGTTCTGCGTTGATACATCGAAGGTCTGGGCTGCCGAAGATAAAACCGGGGCACAGACCATGCACACCAGGACTGTCAAAAAAATAAACACTGACTTTTTCATAATAACCCCCTCAGGTCTTCATGACTGATTATTTCTTTTTCATATCCCGTGCCGTCGCCTGTCAAAAACAGCCTAAGGCGCCTGGATGACCTCGATTCTGCCCTTCATTCCAAAAGCGGCATGAAACGGCTTGTCACAATAGAACTCGTACGTGCCCGTTTCGGACAGGTCAACCTTGACCGTCGTCGTTTCCTTGGGGGTAAGAGGCACACTTTGGATCGTGCCGCCCGCAGGATTCTTTATCGTAAAATTATGCCCCGTACCTGAAATGTTTTCGATCTTCAATACCAGCACATCGCCTTTATAAGCCTGCAAGTTGTTGGGCTCGAACTTGAAGTTACCGGCATCGATGTGGATTGCAGTCTCACCTGTGGACGGGCCGATTGTCACGAGCGGCTGTTGACTTGCACAGGCGGCAACGGCTAACACAACCCCCAGCCAGAGCACTATCAATCTTTTGGACTTTATTTTCATAACTGCCTCCTTTCAGATATTGCTCCCCGACATCCTGCACGCGAGGACTAGGGGGGAAATAGCGGTTGAAACCGTTACATCTACTTAAAGTCTATCAAGATGCGATCCATTGTCAACGGGATACAGGAAAAGTGCGTGGGGCAGTGGAAACATTGTTCATTCTCGGCGTCAGTATGAAACCGGCGGTCTCCCGGATCTTCATAATGATTCAGGCAGAATTGCTTGCCTCAAATTATAAACTTGACAGTTGGGCCTGCTGATGATAAAGAGTGATTAAGAACGAGGGAATCCAGTTAAAGCCTCTCCGTGAGAAGGGGACGGAAAGCGGCGGGCCTTAACAAAAAGATGGCCGAACTGCTGAAGAACATCCATCGGCAGGATAGGCCTTTTGTGTGTATAGGAAAAGGGATAAATTTAGAAAGGGCATTTCGGCGCGGCATTAAAAGGCGCGGTCCGCAATGAAATGCATAGAGGTGTGTCATGAAGACAGCAAGGGTGGTTTTATTCTTTTTAGTACTTTCCCTGCCTGCCTTAGCAGCAGATGAGAAAGCTCCCCTGCAGAACCAGGGGGAGGAATGTGCAACTGATCTGCAACTTCTTCTCAATTCCTTCGGAGCGCTTGGAGAAGGGCATATCGAAAACGTGCTGCGCGGTCTTAGGATAATATCGGCCACGGAAGAAGCCCGGAGCGGAGAATGGGAGAACATGAAAGGGGTGCTGGCCGAATTCGGCAGAAGCGGCATAAAGGCCGCCGCCGTATGGTTTGTGCGCCCGGACGGCTCGTATTATTCGCTCGAAAAAGGGTTGACGGGCCTTAACCTCCGGGACCGCGAGTACTTCCCGAGGCTCATGGCGGGTGAGGAAATAACCGGCGATCTTGTTATAAGCAAATCCACGGGAAAGCGGACAGCTATCGTCGCTGTCCCGGTAAAGAAGAATGGGAAAATAGTCGGGGCGCTCGGGACATCTCTTTCGGTGGAAGACATCAGCAGAATGCTCGATGAAAAAATGGGCCTGCCGGAAGACATGATCTTTTATGCCCTTGATCAAAAAGGTCAGACTTCCCTTCACAGGATATCGACCCTCCTTTTCGCCTATCCTTCCGATATGGGAAGCAAGAGCCTGGCTAAAACCGTAGGAGACATGCTCGCCAAACCTGAAGGCGTGGTGACATATGATTTTTATGGTGAGAGGTCGGTTGTCTTCAAGACGTTCCCTCTGACAGGCTGGGTCTTTGTCGTCGGCATCGTCACCGGAAAGCCGGGCCGGACAGATATGGAATTTCCTCCTATCCTGTCCGAACTCGAAAAGGAGATCACTACAGAGCTCAATAAAATGGACCGGGACCTCGCCCGGCTCGCAGGGAATATTTCGGAAAAGAACTTGAAGACAACCGGGACGAGAAAAATGCTCGGCGAACTCTGCCGGTCTTACCCTTATACGGTAGACTGTGCGGTTGTGGACCGAAATGGGAGGATGGTGCAGGTTGAGCCTGAGGAGTATTCGGAGTTCGAGGGAATGGACATAAGCGATCAGGAACAGATGATCCGTCTTCGGGAGTCGAAGAAGCCGGTTCTGAGCAAGGTTATCAAGGCGGCCGAGGGCTTCGATGCAGTTGATCTGGAACACCCCGTATTTTCTTCCAAAGGCGAACTCGCAGGCTCGGTAAGCGTGCTTATCAGGCCCGAAACCATGCTTGCGGCTATCATATCTCCTGTTGTTCAGGGAATGCCTGTCGATGTCTGGCTGATGCAGAAAGATGGGAGGATTCTCTATGACCCGGACGAGGCGGAGGTAGGAAAGATGCTCTTTGACGATCCGGTATATAAACCATATCCACAGCTCCTTGCCCTCGGGAAATTGATAGCCAAGGAAATAAAAGGCACAGGCAGTTACGAGTTTTTGGGGAAGGGGCTTGAGAAGCCGGTCAAGAAGGACGCGTACTGGACGACAGTCGGCCTTCACGGGACGGAATGGCGCTTTGTGGTAACACACGCCAGGGCAGGGCATGCCCTTTCTCCCGGCAAGGACCTTGAGAAGCCCGTAACGGTCTCGTATACCGATGCGCTCAGAACCCTTGCGGAAAATGCAGAAATGAAGAAAGCCCTGTCCGGAAACAATAGTGTAAAGATCCGGGAAATGTTTATGGACTTTTACTCGGAACATGAAGGGCTTTATTCTGTCCAGTGGCTCGACAGCAAGGGCATGAGCCGTTATGGATATCCCGAAGAAAACAGTCTGATCAATTTCGATGTGAAGACCTTAAAGACGCCTTCCTCAAAGCCTATGCTCCAGGCTCTATCCGACAAAAAAGAGAGTTCTTTTGACTGCCGTCTGATGGAGGGAAAGACAGGTGCTTTCTTTATGGTCCCGGTGTATGAAGGGGGCGAGTTTCTTGGGATGATATACACGATCCGGCTGAAGGAATGACTCTTCCCTGTCCCGAAAAGTAAATCGGTCTCTCCCAAATTAAAAAAAACAGTTGACAATAACTTTAGATGGGTGTAAATAAAAAGCAGGGTTTAGGCAAAGGGACCAAAGATAAACGATATTATACGAGGAGGGGTAATGCATCCTAGGCCCACTGCCCTTCTGCGTGAGGCCCCGGTTCTTCCGGGGCTATTTTTTTTGAGCTATAGAACAAACCCCAAACAATCATTTCTATCGACCTCTGAATAAGACAAAAAAGCGCCCTGGCCGACCGTTGATCTCCGACAGAAGAACATTAAATAAACTTAACTTGACTCGTCATAAATTTTCTGGAATTATGACATTGTAAGTTGACCAGCTCTGACGGGGGAAGTAATTTTTATGTGACAGACACAATCTTTGGTGCAGCCTTTGCAAGATTCGGGGAAATCTGAATGAATAGACACCTCGTGTTTTTCGAGAAAGAGGAAAACATATTCGTATCGGACAACAGTGCTGTTTTGCTGATGGCAGATGATAAAATGACCTCAGAGATCACAACCGAGATGCTTCAATATCTCGGTTATACTGTGGAAGCGGTCACAAAGGGGGAAGAAGCTGTTGCTCTTTACAAACTTCGGAAAGAAGAGGGAAATCCCTTCAAAGCCGTTATTCTCGACATTTGCCGGCACGAATGCCTGGACACAGAGGAAACGCTGCGAAGGCTTCTGGAATATGATCCTCATGTCAAGGCCATAACATCTTCGGCATCCGCCGGCAACAGGATCATGCTCGACTCTGAAGTTAACAGCTTACGCGCACCACTGCCCAAGACTTACGGCATCAGGCAACTGGGTTCCGTATTGCGGTCTGTGATCGGTTCCGGCCTTGCCGAGGAAGGATCGACGAATATAAGAAAAGATGTGCGTCATGGAATCGTAGCAAATTTTCAGTTTGTTGCAGACGACAAATCGGAAAGTGTCTGTGAAGGTGTCACGATTAATATCTCTAGACATGGTTTTGGATTTCTGACAGAGGATGTTTTCACGGAAGGACAAGCCATCATCGTGACAAAATACCATATGGCAAATATGGCCGGGGCCAAAGCGCGGGTAATGTGGGTGAGGAAGGGAGCGCGACAATATCGGGTGGGAGCGAAGTTCGTTACGGCCGGTTGATGAGTCTCAGGGTCTTCCGTCTGTCATATGGATAACCTTATTTAGACCTGCCTTTTGCCGCCGGTGAGCTTTTATGTTTCTTTCATATCTTCCCTGGGCACCACTGTTATTGTGCTCTCAATCACTAAAAGTATAAACAAAACGATTTACACTTTGATGAGAGGTCCGGTAATCTGTGACAAAGCAACGGCATAAAGATTATTATTAAAAATGCAGTTTGCGGGTGATATGAAGCATAAATTGTGCATCCTTCATCTTGAAGATTCTCAGGACGACTCTGAACTCGTTCGGGTGAGACTAGTGAGTGAAGGGATTGAAAGTGATCTTGTGCGCGTGGAAACGAAAGAAGACTTTGTTGCCGCGATCGAAAGAGGCGGATTCGACCTCATCCTGGCGGATTATTCACTGCCTTCATTCGACGGTCTTTCTGCTTTAGACATAGTGCAGCGAATGTGTCCGGAGACGCCTTTCATTTTTTTGTCCGGCGCGATCGGGGAAGAATTTGCGATAGAAACACTAAAGAGAGGCGCGACGGACTACGTCCTTAAAGACAGCCTGTCCCGGCTTACTTCAGCAATAACCCGGGCATTGCTCGAAAGCGAAGAACATGCCAAACGCAGTCAGGCGGAAATGGAATTGGAGAGATACCGAACGCGTCTGGAAGAGCTGGTAAGAGAACGCACAGCCGAATTAAAGAAGGTAAACGATCAACTTCAGCGCGAGCTCCTCGATCGCAAGAAGCTTGAAGAACAAATGCGCACAGTTTCAATAACAGATGAGTTGACGGGACTCCTCAATCGGCGAGGCTTTTTGATTTTTGCGGAGAAGCAGCGTGACATCGCTAAGCGGAACAAGAAAAATTTCTCCCTTCTTTACCTGGACCTTGACGAGATGAAAAGGATCAATGATGAATTCGGGCACAGAGAAGGTGATCGGGCATTAGTTGATATAGCAACCATACTCAAGAAAACCTTTCGGGCGTCGGATATCATCGCCCGCATCGGGGGAGATGAGTTTACAGTGCTCATAACGGAACCTCCCGGCCCGACGATCGAAAAAACCGCTGCCGGACATATTCAGGATAATCTCAGAATTCATAACGAACAGACGGAAAAGGGGTATAGACTTTCCCTCAGCATGGGGATGGTCCATTACGATGCTGAACAGCCGTGCTGCGTAGAGGCTCTTCTCGACAGGGCAGATGCACTGATGTATGCGCATAAACGGCAGCGCGGCCTTGACAGAGAGACGATTCCAGCGGAAACAGGGGGAAAAAAAGAAGAAAGGGTATGCGAACGGTACAAAACCGATGCCGGCCTTCCTGCCGAAATCGTGGTCGCGGGCAATGCCGTGATTAAGAACATCAGTGTCAGTGGGATCGCTTTGAGAACCTCCCAGAGACTGACTAAGAACACGATTTATAAAATCAGGATACGGTCCACCGACGATGAAGAATTATCGTGCCAAGCCCTGGTCGTCTGGTCTTCATTAACGAGTAAAGTTTCTGAAAAAGACGAAGGCGGACCTTATTACGAGGCCGGCCTGACATTCATCGGACCGAATAAAGGATTCATAAGAACTATGGAAAGCCTCATCGAAGGCAAGGTGACCTCATCCTGCTATTGGGAACGCACGGAGAACTGCGAATAGTCCGGGAAATGTCAAACAACTCCTCCACCACCTGATAATTGCCGGGCATGTCACATATTTAGTAGAATAGAACGTTGAAAATTTAGTTTGTTTTCCTATACTATTTACTGATCGCTTTTCGTTCGACGGTGGGCGTAGTTCAACGGTTAGAGCACTGGACTGTGGCTCCAGGTGTTGGGGGTTCGAATCCCCTCGCCCACCCCATAATCTGAAGGGCCGGTCTCACCGGCCTTATCCCTCGCCGTAGTTTTCCAGGTCCATCTTCGTTGAGAGAAATCCGAGAATATCCTTCAGCGCGATAATCCCGATGAGATTATTGTTCTCCACTACCATGAGCCTGCTTTTTCCCGTCCTGCTCATGACGGAGAGAGCCTTCAGGGTATCGGTTTCGGGACTGATCACGTTGTCCGGTGAGCATTGGTTCGCCGCCTCGGCAACCGTGTGCGACTCCCATTCTTCCTTCTTTATTTCCTTCACCCTGTCTGTTCCGATACACCCTATCAGGTTCCCGTTTTCCACAACCGGGAACATCTTGTAGTGATACTTGTAGACGTAGTCCTCTACAAGCTCTCTGAGTGAAATAGACGGTGGAACGCTCACGGGCTCTTCATTCATAAAACGGCGGACCTTTTCCCCCTCCAACGCTTTTCTGACCAATACCTGTTTGTAGGACATCTGGGACGCATTGCGGAGAAACATACCTATAACAAACCACCAGATGCCGCCGATCACATTTCCATAAAATACGTTAATCAGACCGAGCAGAATAAGCACAATGCCGAATGCCGAACCGGTCTGGGACGCGATCCGGGTCGCCCACCGAAGATCTCCCTTCCAGCTCCAGAGCGCCGAACGAAGCACCCGGCCGCCGTCGAGCGGATAAGCGGGGAGCAGATTGAACCCCGCGAGTATCCAGTTGATCAATGCTAGATAGCGCATTACTCCTTCAACAGGCACGGGGAGTTTCCCAAAAGTTGAATAGAACGCATAAAAACCGAATCCGAGGACAATGCTGGAAAAAGGTCCGGCTATGGCCATGAGAAACTCTGCTTTTGCATTGGGCGGTTCGTCGTCCATTTCCGCCACTCCGCCGAACACAAAGAGGGTTATGCCCTTCATGGGCAGACCCACTCTTCTCGCTATGAGAGAATGCCAGAGTTCATGGAAGACTATCGAGGCAAACAGTCCGAGGGCGCCGACGATCCCCATCCACAGATAAGTGGTGGACGAAAGATCCTTATGCTGATAGGGGAAGAAGCCCCGCGATAAGGACCAGACGATAAGAAAAGCAATGATCAGCCAGCTGAGGTCGACGCGCACCTCGAAACCGAACAGTTTAAAAAGAGTGATGCGTTTCCCGAACATATTCCCATTATACCGTCATTGGATGAGATGTCCAAGAAGAGATCCTGCCATGAATTGACTGTTGACCTGCACTGTTGTAGCATGAAAAGTAGCTCCCATGACATAATCAGTGTAGTGCGTCCAACGCTTCTTTACACTCGTCATTGCGAGCGAAGCGAAGCAATCTCCTTTTCATTGCTGTGATTGCTTCGTCGATTCTCTCCTCGCAATGACAAGAGACTTATGACTCACTACATTAGCGAGGCATGAAAAGTCGATAAATGTCAAAAAAAGAACCTCTGAGCGAATACAAGAAGAAAAGGGACTTCAGACGGACCCCGGAACCTTCCGGCAGGCAAAAAAGGGCCGGCAAAAAGCCGATTTTTGTCATCCAGAAGCATGACGCCAGAAATCTCCATTACGACTTCCGTATCGAGGTCAATGGGGTCCTCAAATCATGGGCTGTCCCGAAGGGGCCTTCACTCGATCCGAAAATTAAGCGGCTCTCGATCGAGACGGAAGACCATCCGATGGACTATGCGGATTTCGAAGGTACAATCCCTGAAGGTGAGTACGGGGGAGGAACCGTCATGGTCTGGGATAAAGGGACCTATCGCAACCTTAAGGAAAAGGACGGCAGAGAAGTGCCGATGGAAAAATGCATTGAAAACGGCCACTTGACCATCCGGCTGGAAGGAAAGAAGCTTGTAGGCGGGTATTCACTGACCCGCTTCAAGAAGGAGGACAGACAGTGGCTGCTCGTTAAGATGGATGACGAAGAGGCCGACGCCCGTCGAAATACGGTCGCCGCTGAGCCCGACTCCGTCCTGACAGGAAGGACACTTGAAGAGATTGCGGAAGAAGGGGGAATCAGTAAAGCCCCGTGAAAAGATCTCTCGGGAAGGATTCTACTATGGCAAAATAACAACTATGAGTAGCAAATTTGATACAGGAAGCAGCTTCGATACGTTCTTAAGAAAGCCGGCTATCCCGAATCACAGCCCGCATCGGTTTCCGTGCCGTCATCTTCGCAGGCGTTCGGATAGCTTTCTTCGAGTCTTACGAGAAGAGAATGCCTCTCTTCAACGGATAGCGTCATATACAAAGGTGATTCCATCAAAATGGAAATCAGCTCCTTCGTTTTATCCCCCCTCATCCGGTAACCTCCTCCCTGGATCAATAAGATTCTTTGAATAATCCTTGCAAGCTGCGTGCCATAAATTCCCAGGGTTGAATCCGGACTATTCAGCTTTTTGACTGGCAGGCAGGACAATAATAAGCGCTTCTCCCTGAAATTTTCATCCTCTTCACGTGGTCCTTGCAGTACGGACACTTTTCTCCCTCATTCCGGTGGGGCAACAGATACGAACGTGGAAACTTCCCCGGGTCGGCGCCGCTTTCTATAGCCGTCTCCATGACTTCCTTCGTTTTCCTGAAAAGCTTTTTGATATCGCTTTCGTCGAGATTTCCCACTTCGGTCTTAGGATGCAGGCGTGACCGGAAGAGGATCTCATCTGAATAGACGTTCCCGATACCGGCGAAAAGCTTCTGGTTCATCAGCGTGGTCTTCAAAGATCCCCTGCCCTTCCTCAGGATATCACCGAAGGTCTCATAATCGATATGGAGGACGTCCGGGCCAAGCCGTTTATCCTTAACGAATTTTTCAACTTCGGTGATCAAAGAAACCTTTCCGAGGAGTCTCTGACTGATATAAATGAGGTAATATCCATTGGTGAATCCTATCAGCAGCCGGCTGTGAGGCGGTTCATCCTCCAGGTTCTTTTGATAGGAAAGGTTGCCGGTCATTCCGAAATGCATCATCACATGCCTGCCGCTGTCGAGTTCGGCAAAAAGATATTTGCCCCACCGGCGAGTGGCCTTCATGGCCCTTCCCTTGAGACCCCGCTTCAGCCGGGCGGCCGAAATATCCTCCAGGATCTTGTCAGTGCGAATCTCGACTTTTGTTATCTCCTGATGGAGTGACGTGGCGTTAAGATAACGCCTGTAAATCTCGACATCCGGCAATTCCGGCATATCATCTCCCCTATCTGATCTTCAAATCCGGTCGACGATAACCTGCAGGAATCTAAAACCTGAAGACCGCAGCGGTCACGGATCCGCCGGGAGATTCGTCCTGTCTGACCGTATGGACATCTCCGCCGTTCAGGAAGGTATGGACCGCGGCAAAGTCTACCAAATCAACGTCTCCCGGTTCTGCATGGGGGTGCACGACGACTTTATTGGATGCACGGTCAAATGCTCCCCACTTCTGAACTCCCTGCGCGATGAATATCAGTTCGACCTTTTTATTGTATGCTGCCGGCGCCACTGCTTCTATATCGTTGGATGCTCGACCCGTACCGGCGAGTTCCAGATACTTGGCTGCCGCTTCCTGCCGCTTCCTGAGAAAATGGGGAGCTACAATATCCCAGGCCCGGGCATGCAGATCCGGGTCACTGAGTTCTTCAGGATTGCCCGCGATTCCGTCGTCCAGGATAAACTGGTAGGTATTTGCTTCCCGGTAGAGCGGAAAGAGATATTCCACCCCTGCCAGGACCAGCGGCGCTTTTTCCTCCCTCAGGATTTCATGCAGACCCTTGTTGATCTGCTGGAAATATCTCAGGATATTATTTTTTGTGTCGTCGGTCCCGACCCCGTGCCCGTGGAAAATCGCCGATCGCTCGCCCGCCCTGCTGGAGGTGCCTGTATGCAATTGCAGTTGCCTTTCCGGATCATCGTATTTCAGTGCGTCTGCCAGGCTCTCGGGGACTTTCTTAAGTCCGATGTCGCTGACGCTGAAGCGGCTCCCATGAAGAAGCCGCACTTCGTTTTGGCTAAGAGCCAGGACAAAGAATTTTCCGTCTCCGCTGATAATCGGGATGAGCGGTTTGATATGAAATCGCTCTGCAACTACCGTCAACTCGTTCAACTCAATGGGAAGGCGATACAGGTAGAATTCTCCCGGCGCGAGGAACAACGCGAGACCGTCTCCCTGGTGACGCCAGAAATCGTCATTCTCCTGCAACTCTTCAGCCGGGGCCAGAAGGTCACTTGCATCTGCGCCGCGCAGTCCCCCATCGGTCAGTTTTTCTTCCGCCTCCCGCAGGAGGTTCTTCAGCCTGATAGAATCCTGTTGAATCTCCGCTCCGGCCCTGTGGGTGGGCATAAATATGGATATACAGAATTCAGACTTTTTTTCCGCCAGAAATCTCAGATCTTCTTTCGCTATCAGGTCCATGAATCCTCCAAAATATTATCTATTTTCTTGATCAACCGTTTCCGGAAGCCAGAACTCTTGCGCTTTCAAAAAATTCAGTCAAGATAGAATCCGCCATGAATCGAAACAGTAATTGCCGTTTGCCGCCACTCCGTAAGGAGGGATTCTATCATTTTTTAACATGTCGGATCCCATCCATTCTCAACAATAAGGTAATTCCGACGATATCGCCTGAGCCGATCGCCCGGCTTTTCCCTCAAGCAGCGCCCTCACCTCTTGCTCTCACCGCGAATACAGGACAGGGCGCAAGCCTCACTACTTTTTCCGCGACAGACCCCAGAAGGAACCGCTGCCACCCCGTTCTTC
>JBECKU010000280.1:0-7473 GCA_040235385.1 Candidatus Sulfobium sp.
CGGCGGTCAGTTCTCCCGCAAGCCATCTCTGCATGAAAATGCCCGCTACCCTGTCTCCTGTTTTCACTCGCGTTACGCCCTCGCCGACCCCGACGACTTCTCCTGCTCCATCGGAAAACGGGATTAATGGCAAAGGCAGTTTCGGGTTGTAAAGACCCTTCACAAGCAAAAGGTCCCGGTAGTTGAGAGAGACAGCACGTATCTTTATCAATATCTGTCCATGCTTGGGAACGGGCTCTGGCTTCTCGGTCAGCGTGAGATTGTCCAGGCCGAAGGAATCTCTGATCTCAAAAGTTTTCATCAGCATCTCCCCTTTCGCTGTCTGAACAACAAAGTCCTCCTTCTCAGAATCTACCACAATGAGAAAAGGAGTTCTATCGGCCGGGAAATCTGCAGTCGGAAACGGCAATTAAAGATATCGTCTTTTAGGGATGTCAAAATGTTCGTCTTTACCGTGGTGCCATCTTTTTCCAGTGCTGGTATTCGTAAGGCCATTCTTCTTTGCGGTAGTCGACTAAACCACACATGCGGTCCCGGAATTCATTGCGGAATTCAGCGATATCCTGAGAAACTTCTCCGGATTTCCATGCATTAACCAGCCTTCTGCCCAATGAGTTTGCACTCTTCTTCATTTCATCTGTAAAGCCGCTCTCGGGCATAACGGACATGCTGGCAGACACCTCTCCGACGGGCACGGCACCGGTGGTGATGAGAAAATGTCTCATATATTCCGAGACAGCTTCTCCCCCGTCACCGCCTGATGTGACAACCGAGACCCCATATTTGCCCCAGAACTGCATGCAGTGAACGACACCGCAGCAGCGGTCCATAAAAGCTTTAAGCTGCGCGCTCACATTGAAGATATAATTGGGACTTGCCAGGATAAGACCATCAGCCGCCATAATTTTCTCTTTGAGCGGCTCAAAGTCGTCCTTCTGTACACAGAGTCCTTTTTTATGACAGACGTCGCAGCCCATGCACGGAAGCACCGTATCCCCCTTAAGGACAACGGTCTCATTAAGAGCTCCTTCCTCCTCAGCACTACTCAGCACATAACCGAGAAGTCCGGCGGTATTGCCTTTAAGCCCGTGCGGGCTGCCCAGCAAAGTTACGATCTTCATGCGATTCCTCCCGAATAAAAATTCTCCCGCTAAAAGTTCAGTATAACAAAAGGATGGCTTCAGGGACTAATGTCCAACATGAAGGGGAACGATAGGAAGATATGACGGAGGGGGTGAGATTTCTACCTCAGGCGGACTCGCCGAGGCGAGCGAACAAAATCTTCACGGTAGAGTCGCCCCTACAACGATTTTTCCGCCCCAGGCGGATTCGCCCGTGGCGAACAAGACCTTTCCTTTCTCTCTACCTAAGGGAAAAACGCGTAAATTATGGCGGAGGGGGTGAGATTCGAACTCACGGTAGAGTCGCCCCTACAACGATTTTCAAGACCGTCGCCTTAAACCGCTCGGCCACCCCTCCGATTGTGTTTTCAACCATTCCCTGCCCGCGCCACTTTTTAAATACAATTCCCGTCTGCGGGCATCTTGATAGTCTTCAAACTCTTCGTTATAAACTAATTCAACCGGTCTCCGGTTCTTTGTCGTCCTTACTCTTCCCTTGTTATGTGCTTCCAGTCGCTTCAGCAAATCCCTGGTCGAGCCGGTATACAATTTATCGTCATTACATCTCAATACATATACAATCCCCCTGCTCATTCGCACCTCCCCAAGCTTTTCCCGGCCAAATCAACCGCTCGGCCACCCCTCCGGATCGCATATTATAACAGAAATCCCCTGACTCATTGCCCCTCATACCTCTCAAGATAACAGTAATGAGCCTCATCGCAATTCCGTCACGTCGCCGGCGCTGATCCTCTTCAGACTCCCGTCGGGCAGTTTCAAAAGAAGCATCCCCTCGTCATCTATTGACTCGGCAAATCCGGAGATTACCTGCGTCCCCACGGTCACCGTGACATTCTTACCTATAGTCGAAGAGAGTCTCCTCCACTCCTTCAAAAGAGGCGTTTTCCCTTCTCTTTCGAGAACCTTGTACCAGTGCTCGAATTCATTAAGCACCTGCACAACCAGTCCACTGCGCGGATGGAAAAGGCAGCTTTCTTCAATGACAGACGTGGCTATCTCTCGTATATCCTCATCAAAATCCGCACGATGGATATTCACATTTATTCCCATGCCGATCACGGCGAGATTGATCTTGTCGGAGTCGGACTTTACTTCGGTGAGTATGCCGCCGATCTTCTTCCCCCCGACCATAAGGTCATTCGGCCATTTTATCCATGCTTGAACGGACGCCCCATGCCTCAGTGCGTTCGCGCAGGCAACCGCAGAAAGGACTGTGAGCAGTGTTGCATCCCTTGATGCGAGCCGGGGAACGAGTATAATGCTCATATAAATATTGACGCCGGGAGGTGAACTCCATCTTCTTCCGAGCCTTCCCCGTCCTTTGGCCTGGCTGTCCGCAAGGATTACAGTCCCCGATTCATTACCGCACTGGACCTGGAGCAGGTCCGCCGGATCGTTCGTAGAATCGGCAGTTTCATAAAGGAAAACATTATTCCAAAAATCATTATCAATCCGGGCGGAAATATATTCTGCGGAAAGGTCAGGAACTTCCACTATTCTGGTCGGGGATTGTATAGATAACGAATTCTTTTTTCGCAAGTGTCTCTATTTTTTCCAGAAACTGGACGGTTCATCTACCTGGAAAACTCATTGCCGATTTGGAAATTATATCACAGGTTCGCCCGAAACATTGGATTTGCACCTATACAAGGAGAGGATTTTCCCACCAGCCAAATCGGGAGAACATGGAAGACAAGAAGATTTCAAACGGGAAAAGACTGGTCTCAGGCGCCGCCTTTACAATTATCGCCTCTTCTCCTCCCCGATCCGGAGATATTTTTCCGGGCGGCACCCCTATGCAAAAGGTCCCTATATTAATGCCTGGTTTAACTTTGCAGAGTGCCTTGTGACAGATCGGCCACAGTTCATCTCTCTTACCATCTTCACAATCCTCAGCCGCTCGATAACCTTCATTTCGGCTATATCGGCACACTCCCGGAATCCTTCACCGAGAAAGAATTGAACACTCTCCTTCCGGTGCGACTTGGTCCATAAATCTTCCATAGACTGGAGGATTATCGCCTCTGCCAGAGCTTTCAAGCCATTTCTGTTTTGTCTCCCCATCTTTTGCCGCTTTTTTAAAGGCCTGTCTGCCCTTACTTCTGCTTTAACCGGCCGGCGATTTGACAACGCTGGGATGCTTCTCATGATGCTCTGCAACTCATGGTTCATCATTGATGCCTCCTTTTTACGTTTGCGGCTCTTGCCGTTTCTTTTGAAGAACTCCCCATGCAAATTCTGTTCAAATGCGACATGCTTTTACGATACCGCATACGAAATAAAAAAGAGTATCGGTAAATATCTGATTTTTTTGTAGGATTATGCCCCTAAGGATGTAGGTGTTTGTCCTACGATAGTATAAGACCCTCGGTAAAATGTGGGAAGACATAAGAATGGAGCAGCGTGCATCCCCGGTGAATTCAAAGGGGTAAAACTTGTTCTCAGTACTACAAATTTGCGCCGGCCAGATATCTTGATGGGTTTTCAGCTGCTGCCTGAATAGCCTTGGCCTCGGGGATACCCATCTCTGTGAGTACACCCACTGCGTCCCTAAGGCTTATCGTGCTGCCGATAATTACAGTCTTATTAACATCATAAACCGGCTTTCGCCCCCCCATTCTTCCTTTGACGGAATCGGAAACAAGCAAAATCCTGTCGAGCCGTTTCACGCCGAATATCAGTTCAAGGGTTTTTTGGTGGAGGTGTGTGCCGTCAGCTATGACCTCTATGAACAGGTCTTCATCGAGCAGCCCCAGGCCCGGCAGTCCGGGTTCTCGATGATGGAAGGGCCGCATTGCATTAAAGATGTGTGTCACTCCGGTGGCGCCGGCTTTCTTACCTTCGACCGCCTGGCGTAAGGTAGCATTGGAATGGCCCATATTGACCTTGATCCCGGCCTCTGCACATTTTTCTATGACCTTGAAAGAACCCCTCATCTCCGGGGCAATGGTAATAATCTTTACAATATCTTCGAACCCTCGGAGGAGCTTTTTTAAAGACAGCAAAGAAGGTGTGAGAAAAGAATTCCTTTCGAGGGCCCCGCACATGAGGGGATTTAAAAAGGGTCCTTCAAGATGAACGCCTTCGATCCTGGCGGGATGGCCATCGGGTTCATCTGCGGCCTCTCTCAAGAACCAGGGGTCCGAGAGCTGGACTTCAATCGCCTTTTTTACCGCCTCCATATTTTTCCTCATCCTGTCAATCGGACCGGAATAAATCGTGGGGAGTATTGATCCCGTCCCCGACTTCCCGTGAGCATCCGCGATCTTTAAGATATGAAGTGGGTCTCCGGTCAACGTATCGTACCTTCCCATTCCGTGAGTGTGGAGATCAACATAGCGAGTGTACTTGCGCATCAAAGGATCTTTCCCCTTCTCGTAAAAAAATCGCTCAGGGCAACCCGGATGACCGCACCTTTGGACCATCTTCTTCCGGTCTCCCGCTCCAGTTCTCTCGCGGTCTCCTCGACGGCCTCCAGGACCTCCTCTTCAAGATACACTGAAGTTTTACGCAATTTCTCGTTTTCCTCTCCCATATCGGTCTCCTTCCTCGAAGTGAACTCTAGCCGAACTACTTATTATAAAAGCCCCGAAAGCTCTCGCAGAAGTCCTGAAAACGATATAGAAAGTATAGCTCTTTTCTGGTAGAGTTATACATCATGAATTTTGATAAAATCACGAGCCCCGCCAATCCTCTCATCAGGGAGACGATCCGTATCAGAGAGAAGCGCTCTCTGCATAAATATGACAGTTTTGTAATAGAAGGGCCGCGGGTCGTCACGATGGCCGTGGATGCAGGCACCGTCCCTGAGAAGATTTTTTTTACGGAGGAATTCTCATCGAAAAAAGAGGGGAAACATCTCATATCACGACTCTCAAAAAAAACAGCAGCGATCTTCGAGATTACGGATCACCTCCTGAGAAAACTGACAGACACGGAAAATCCCCAGGGGATTGCGGCAATCGCCTCATATTCCCCGATGCCTCTCGATTCGCTCGGGACCGGCGAAAATCCTTTGGTCGTCGTGGTTGACGGGGTCCAGGATCCGGGGAACCTCGGAACGATCATCAGGACCGCTGACGCCGCCGGAGCCGACGGAGTGGTCCTGCTGCCGGGAACTTGCGATGCATTCATGCCGAAGGTAATACGGTCCACGGCAGGGAGCATATTCAACATCCCGCTCTCTTACAGTACTCCTGAGGATCTATTGAAATGGAGTGGTTTCAACAAAATAAGTCTGGCGGTGACTTCCGCTGACGCAAAAAAAACAGTCTTCGATCCAGGGCTGGAAATGCCAGTGGCATTCATATTCGGGAACGAAACCCGGGGGGTCAGTGAAACAATCCGGAAATCGGCAGATATGCTTTTGAGGATACCCATATTCGGTAAGGCAGAGAGCCTGAATGTCGCGACAGCATCCGCAATATGCCTCTATGAGGCAGTGAGACAGCGGCGATTAAAGGATATTAAATGAGGATGGTGGAAATAATTTGGAATCCCTGCTTCTTGAGATCTTCCTTTTATTCGCTTATATTTCTATGCGCAATTCTCTCCACATTTCAGCGTATCGAAAGGACAGCCGGAGCAGTTGCACACACATCCATGACAGACAAAATGCTTAGGACAAGCCGAACATACACATAACTTTTTCACTCTTTTCACCTCCCCTGTGTTTATTAAATCTATTATGCCAGCCTGCACAGGTTGATAAAGCCGCCCTGAAAAGTCACTGGCATGCTTTGTTATAAAACTACCGGAGCAGGGATGTCAACGTGAAATTCTGATTATGAAATATTCTTAATTTTAAGAATGAACGAGGATTTTAAACGCCGGCTATCGGCAGCCTGCAAGCAGTGCGACGGTTATCCCGGCGTCTGCTAAAATTCTTTAAACACCTTGGCCAGAGAATCACCGGCAACATGCATTTTGAATTCATTGAAATACCCGAAGGGGGTTGTCATAACCCGGTAACCGTTCTTTTCGAGCCTGGCCTTCACCTCATCCAGCATCCTTTTTGCAATAAAGGGAGAGGCTTTGCTGGAAGAGAGATGATTGAAGGAATGCAGCACAACGTTTTTCGTACCGAATTTGCCGGAAATCCATTTCGCGTTCTTGGCAAACTTCTGGACAACACTGTCGAACCGGGCTTCATCCTCTGCTTCGCAGTGAAAGAATATGACAGCGGCATCAACGATCTTTTCTTCCTTATCGATATCAGGCATGTCTTCAAGCGTCTTGGCCGCCGTTCTATACCACCATTCCTTTGTATAAAACATAAGGAGTTTCATCTTACCCCCCTGGAGCAGGGATTTTCCTGCTGATTATCAAAAACGATTTCGTTACGCAGCCTGGCAGATATCCCGCCGAATCTTCCCGCCAGTTTCCAACATGAGGATTTCTTTGTATCATGTAATCATGCCATCGGATCTAATGAATAACCTTCTCAAAACCGCCGTTTCTTCCGCCCGGCTTGCTGGAGATATTATACTCAAAAACCTGGGCGGCCTCTCAAAAAGCGACATTCAAGAAAAACAGACCTTCGATTTTGTGACTAAAGTGGACCGCTGGTCCGAGTCTGTCATCATGCAGACGATCAGGGAGAAATTCCCCTCTCATCTCTTTTTAACCGAGGAAACAGTGAAGCAGGAAGACACAGGAGATTATCGCTGGATTATAGATCCTCTTGACGGAACAACGAATTACATCCACGGATATCCGATGTTTTCCGTGTCGATTGCCCTTGAATATAAAAGCGAGATCATAATAGGTGTCGTCTTGGATCCCCTGAGGGACGAACTCTTCCACGCGGTGAAGGGGGAAGGCGCATTCCTGAATAACAGAATAATTACTGTTTCAGAAATAACAAACCTCGGAAGAAGTCTTATCGGCACCGGATTTCCTTTCCGCGCAAAGAATATGATCGACCCCTATCTCAACGCTTTCAAAGCGGTTTTCGGAGAGGTCAGCGACCTACGCCGCGCCGGCTCCGCAGCTATAGATCTCGCTTACATAGCGGCAGGAAAACTCGACGGCTTTTTTGAACTGAACCTGAGCCCCTGGGACATAGCGGCCGGGAGTCTCCTTATCGAAGAGGCAGGCGGAGTCGTCACCGATTTCGGCGGTGGGAAAGAATATCTTTCGACCGGGAATATAGTTGCGGGGAATGGATATATTCAGCCGCAGGTCTTAAAGATAGTCAAGCAGGTATTTCAGGATATCGTCGGCAAGTAGAACCTGATAGAACAGTCAGAGGCCACGTTTTTTATTAGATTAAGGTTCCCCTTCGAAAATTTCAGGTCTGCGACCGAGGGGACGCGTTAAGGATTTTGGG
>JBECKU010000055.1:0-16961 GCA_040235385.1 Candidatus Sulfobium sp.
GCCCAATACCAATCATCTTTGACATATTGGGTATCAAAGAGTTTCAGAACTTCTGCCGGGTCGAGGGCGACTGCGACTGTGCCTACAGCACTTGCCGATGCATACATATTTTGCCCGTTATCAGAAAAAGCAACGTAATTGTCCCACGAAGAGATGCCGGGTCCATAATACTTCCCCATTATGTCTATACCCAACGTTGACAAAATGTAACCTATTACACCATCTATCGAGGGAAGACCGTTCGCATCAAACCCAAAAGGTGGTAGCGGGGGATCAAACTTAGCATCTTCCCCAGAGGCGCTGTAAATAAGCGAAAGCGAAGAGCTAAGTGCCAAGGTAGGCATCATAAATACAACTAGCGCAACGATTGCGCCGAATCCTTTCTTATAAAATTTTGCTCTTTTCATTACTAGTCCCCCTCTCATTAGCTTATGCGGCGACTTCCTTGCTGTCAATGAATTTCTGCTGCAGAGCAGCAACGTGTTTGGAGATTTCCTTGCAGCCCTTCACACGCCTGAATTTCTTTTCGGCCCGTCAGAGGGAGGCAAGATCCTGTTAGCCCGTTCATGAAAGGATTGAAGGATACCACACTTGTCTGCGTTACCGATAATTTCTTTCGGGAAACCTCAATAGTTTCGATTCGCAATCCCTGTGGCTTTGTCGGTGAACATTGCATGATTTGGGAGCTGCGAAATTGCGAGAGTTATCAGTCACAACAACCTTGTATTGCACCGTTGTGTTGTCATGTCCACGTGCCATGGGAAAAACTTATGACTGTCTGATCATCGAAAGGAGGCGTCTTATCCAATTGCTCCACCAGTTCGATAAAGGGTACATACGGCAGAGGACCTTTTTCCATGCCTAACAGGTGAGAGGGACAGGAACAGTCCGATGCACCAAAGTCCGGCATTGACCACAATATCCCGGCCGGATAATCAAGAATTAGATTTTCAGCGTTATCTTCTTTTTAGACGTCCGGAGCTTCGCTTCTATAGTAGTCCTGAGTTCGCTCAGGGAGATTTCCCTCTTCTGTCTCTTCAAAAGCTTCTGCAGTGCAACAAGGGCATCGTGTTCCACGTCGATCGACAGTGGCCGGGACGGTTCGCCCACAATCTTCACCTCGCAAGCTACCGTCTTTTTTTGTCCGTTTACCTCCACTACGATCTCTCTTTTCTGGAAGGTGACCTGCTGGAAGGCATGGAGCGTGTCGATGCGGTGGTACCCCGATACCTTAAGTTCCCGGGCCAGAAACTCGGCAATGGCCGCTTCATGTTCATCGTCAGTGTCAATAATTATAATATTCCCCGGCCGGTTCTTCTTGGTAATGCTTGAGATGAGTTGGACGTTGCGCGCTCCCAAGTCCATGAGCCTGCCCACGGCAAAGCCTGTCACCTCGCCGGAGACATGGTCAACCTGTGCAAAGAGGAGGCGAGCTTTTTTCTTTTTCATGGAGATGTCAGAACTCCAGACCCTTCACGATGTCCGCTGCCAGCCGGGTTGCATGCTTCAGGTCCGGCGCAGGAAGGGCCAGCAGCACATCGGCGGCAGAAACCGCCACCTTAGCCGCCTCATCAGGATCCATGCCCATGGCCGCCGCCATGCAGGCGCAGACCGTTACATCGAGGGAGGAGGCGCCGGAGCAGAGCATTTCGATAATGGCGGGCGAAACAGCAGATATGGCGTCTATTGTCGCCTGGTCGGTCTGCATCAGTGCCTCCGGCGCGGCCTTGGCGAGGACGTTGTCCAGATGATGGACCGTGCCGTCTATTTTCACCTCTACATCAACGTAGGCATCAAAGGCAAAGTGGCGCTGGGCAAATACATGGGATCTCCGGCCCGACCCCGGCCGTACCTCCTTGAAACGAATATACTCGATGTCCCGGTTCAGCCTCTTGCTCATCGCCTTTGCGACCGACACTTCGAGCGACGAGATAAACCGTTTCTGTGCTGCTGCGATTACCTCACTCAAGGTCTTCCCCTGCTTCATGTCTTCATAGGCTCTGGCAGCCCTTGATGCGACCGCGTTGGTAAAGCCCGGCTCTGTGGCCGCCAGGATGATGTCTGTTACCGGCCCCCGCTCGACCGAGTCTGTCTTGCGGGCAAGAATGTTCGTAGCGGTGATGGCCTGGTCACGCTGGAAATGCATATCCATGGTCTTGTTGACGACCGGAATTATCTCGTCGCGGGATGCCCCTTTGCCCATCAGGTAGAGCACAAGGGTGGGGGTCGTAACCCAGTGGTGAAGGGGAATGACGAGCGGCCCCCCCGACCTCCCGGCCCCGATGGCCGCGCCCTCCTGTATAATCGAGCAGAGCTCTGAAAACATGATCATCCCGACCACCGTCGGGGTCCCCGAGTCTTTCAGGATAATTGCAAGATCCCCTACAACACGGGCGGTGTTGAGCTCCTCTCCCGTGCCCCGGATATGGATAACTGAAGGAAGTCCCGCCTCTTCGACTGCTGCGACGGCCGTGGTCTCCGGGGTCCTTGTTACCATGAAGCTGCCGAACTCCTCTCCCACATAGGCGTCGGGGTGGATGATCTCCAGCGCCGCAGTGGTACCGAAGAGCGCCGAAAGCCAGCGGTTGGGCTTCATGCCGACCGACCCGTACGCCTTGATCATTGCCTTTGTACCGATGCGGGCAAGCCGCTGGCCGAGCTTGGGGAAGAGGTGGTCTTCACCGATTGCCGAATGTCCGATGATCGGTCCGCCTGCACCGAGAGGCAGGAAGTTGGAATCATACGGCGCAAGGTGCTCGCTCCCCATGGCCTGATATATTGCAAGGGTTGCGGCAAAACCTGATATCTTGTTGTTTTGCTTCTCCGTCGGCATGGACGAAACACGGCCGGAGGGAATGCCCGCCGCCATCCTCGTCACCGCCCCCAGCTTACGGTTGGGGCAGGGCATGCCGCACTGAACGTTCACCCCTGCCCAGTAGAGCAGGACCGCTGCACAGAGCGCTGCATTGGCCGGGTCGGCGCCGCACTCCATCAGCATCTTTACAGCCTTGCGGGCGATGTCATCCACATCGGTGTGGGCCTGATCAGAGGGCTCAAGCTTCATGTGCCTGCCCCTTCGCATCTCCCTGGCTATCACGTTCGCTGCAGCCCACACGCCGATATTGAAGGCGCCCCAACCACCAAGGCCGGCGTCGAGCTTGTCGACAGTTAGGTAATCAGGCCGGGCCGTGGCAGCCCGGAATACGGCGATGATCTCCCGTTCCATCAGCTATCTCCTTTAGAAGGCAGGAGCCGGCTCACGATGCCCATTCCCTCGCCACCTTCATGAACATCCGGATATTTTCATATGGCACGGTCGGGGGGATGTCGCAGCCCGGCATGAGGATAAAGCCCCCGTCGGTGCCGACCTTTTCGATTATGTCCCTGCATGTTCTCTCAACGTCACTGACCGAACCCTGCAGGAGGACCTTCACAGGGTCCACATTCCCGGCAAAGCACATCGTGCCGTGCAGTATTGACTTTGCCCGAACAATGTCTGTCTTGTGGTCGAGGCTTATGCAGCCTGCACCTGTCTGCGGGTAGAGGTCCAGCCTGTCGGTGGTGTTGCCGCAGATATGAAGTATGGTCTGCCCGCCCTTTGACGCGACCCAGTCGATGAACTCCCTGAGCGGCGGGATGACGTACTGCTCGAACTGTTTCCGCGATATCAGATCTCCCGAGGCAGTAGGCTCTCCCAGCAGGATGATGTCAAGACCCCCCGGCACGAGGAGGGGTTCGTAAATCCGCCTGAGGAGATCGGCCGAAAAGTCTGTCACCTTCCGCACGAGGGACGGGTTCTTGTAAAGGGCCTTCATCATCGCCTCTTCACCGATCATCCGCGCCCCGAGGGTGAACGGTCCCCACGCTGTCAGCGTTACCACATATTCAGTCAGCGCCTTTTTTACTTCGGAGTATGCCTGACGGATGGTGGTCAGTACCGCGTCGGTGGTGACCAGGGAAGGGTCGAGCCGATCCAGATCAGCCTCTGTATTTGCAATGGATTCCATGATGTCGGGCACACCTATTTCACGGTACTTGATATCACCTCCCAGGGCGGCAACGGGGAAGTTCGGATATCCGGCGCCGACGTAGACGATATCACTCTCAAGCCTGGCGGCCATCTCAATGATCATCCGTGACATCAGGGAGGGATCAGTGGAAATCTGTTCGAAAGAGACGCCGAAGTGATGGACGCTCCACATCCCTGCACCGATCAGCGCTGCGGGAATCCTGTCGGCCTTCTCTCCTTTCAATGCTTTAGTTATGACATTGAGAGATGGTTCCACTGCTTTGCGCCTCCTTTCACCGGCGGGCTTGTTACTTTTTCTATTTACAGCCGGAAACTCTGTCCCGCCTTATCCCGCAGAATTACATCAACAAGGAGGAAATCTCCTCAGGAGCCAGGTACTTTCTATTTTGAAGGGTGTTCCCTTAACAGGGTATCCATCCAATTCATGATACCACACTTTTCGATGCATGAAACCAAGATTGGAATCCCGGGGGGGACAGATGAAGGAGACATGCTACTTATTACATCTCTTTGGCAATCTCCACTCCCTGCCGGTGATGGGCGATAACGTTGAGCTTGTATTGCACCGCGGTCTTGCCATGTCTATGTGCCATGGGAATAACTTATGATTGTCCGATCATCGGCAGGAGGCGTCTCATCCGGAATTGCTCCACCAGATCGAGAAAGGGTGCAGACAGCAGAGGACCTTTTTTCCATGACGAACAGGTGAGAGGGACAGGAACATTCCGATGCGCCAAAACCCGGCACTGACCATTGTACTTGATAACGACAAAACTCTATTGATTGTCCGATCCCTTTCACGTAACATATCAGCCATGAAATTTCGCATAAAAAAGACAGATGAAAACGCCCGGCGCGGTGCTCTTACCACGGATCGGGGAGTGATCAACACGCCCGCCTTCATGCCCGTGGGCACTCTCGGGACGATCAAGGCGATGTCTCCCGATGAAATGAAAGAGATCGGGGCCGAGATCATTCTAGGCAATACGTACCACCTCTATCTGAGACCAGGGACCGATGTGATCGGACAACTGGGAGGTCTCCATACGTTCATGAACTGGGACGGGCCGATCCTGACCGACAGCGGCGGGTTTCAGGTCTTCAGCCTTTCCCCTCTTCGAAAGATCAGGGGAGACGGCGTAGAGTTCAGGTCTCACATCGACGGCTCCCTGCATTTTATCGGACCTGTCGAAGCGATGAAGATACAGGGGGTCCTGGACTCGGACATAGCCATGGTATTCGACGAATGCATACCTTATCCCGCCGATCATGGATATGCAGCGCGATCGGTAGACCTGACCACCTCGTGGGCGCGGACATGCAGGGGCAACCAAAACCCCGGGCAGGCTCTGTTCGGGATCGTACAGGGAGGGATGTATAGAGATCTGAGGAAGAGGAGCGCCGCCGAACTTATCGATATAGGGTTCGACGGTTATGCCGTCGGCGGGGTGAGCGTGGGTGAACCCAAAGAAGAGATGCATGAGGCTATATATTTCAGCGCGCCCCTCCTTCCTCCCGAAAAGCCGAGATATCTAATGGGTATCGGAGACTTCGGCGATATGCTGAAGGCAGTGGATGCGGGATTCGACATGTTCGACTGCATAATGCCTACACGCAACGCACGGAACGGCACTCTTTTTACCAGCATGGGAAGGATCAGTATCAAGAGGGAGGAATTCAAATACCACAACGGTCCACTCGACCCGAATTGCGGCTGTTACACGTGCCGAAATTATTCGAGAGGGTATTTAAGGCATCTCTTTCTTTCCAGGGAGATCCTCTCCATGAGGCTCAATACCTATCACAACCTCTATTTCTACCTCGATTTCTTCAGAAAGATGAGGGCAGCCATTGAAATCGGGGCCTTTCAAGCTTTCAAAAGAGAATGGGAAAAGGTAGATTTTTAGCCACGTAATAATTCAACCCTTCATTGAAGATATGATTTTCAGAAAAGAAAATTCAACCCTGCGGGCCGCTCTGCTTGGTCAGATGCGCTGAATTTTGGGAACTCGCTCCGTTCAAACAGCGCCCAAAATTCTTAACGCGCCCCTCTCGGTCGCAGACCTGAAATTTTCAAAGGGGGAAGACACGGCCCAACCCGTAAGGTTTCTTTTTTGCAGGTATGACCACCATCATAGAATTTGCCTTTATTTTCGGGGATAATAGTTTAAAAACGGAGGCAAAACATGGAAATACTCGACCTGAAAAAACAGATCAAATTTTATCCCGACAAAATCAGCAGGGAAATGCTGAGCGACAAACCTGAAATGAGGATCGCACTCATGTGCCTGGAACCCGGCCAGGAGTTGACTCCCCACAAAGCCCCTCTTCGCCTTATGATGTATGTCGTCGAGGGTAAAGGAACATTCACTGTGGGAGAGGAAACTATCGAGGCCGACGAAAAGACTTGTGTCCTCTGTGACCCTATGGTGCCCCATGGGTTTAAAGCCACTGACAGCCGGCTGGTAGTCATGGCCGTAGTAACCCCAGTTGAATGAGCATGTATCTTTGAGATGTCGCTCTGACCGGGATAGACCGGCATTATGTTCCTGATCGAAGTGGATGTGGAAACATGTACGGGCTGCGGAGCATGTGTTGTCATGTGCCCCGCGAACGTATTCAGGGTAGACCCGGAAGAAAAGGCCGATCCTTTTCAGTTGGGAAGATGCGTAGGCTGCATGGCATGCATCGAGTCCTGTCCTGTAAAGTGTATACGGATCCGGGAAATTTAGCTATTTGTTCTCCGGTTCTCCGAGCAACTGCAGGAGTCCTGAAAGAATCCGGTCCGGTGAGGGAGGACATCCTCTGATATAACAGTCCACGGGGATGACCCGGTCTACCCCTCCGAGTGACGCGTAGCTCTCCCCGAAAATCCCGCCGTTGCAGCCGCAATCACCTACGGCCACGACGAGCTTTGGAGGCGGTGTTGAGTCGTAAGTCCTGCGAAGCGCTATCTCCATATTCCTGGAGACAGGCCCGGTCACCAGGAGCATGTCGGCAAACCGGGGAGAAGCGGTAAAGTGAATGCCGAAACGCTCACAGTTATAAACAGGATTGTTCATGGCATGGATCTCCAGTTCGCAGCCATTACAGGAACCGGCATCGACTTGCCGGATGGTCAGGCTTCCCCGGAAGAGTCCTTTAATCTTTTTTTCATGCTTCAGGCCCGTCTCCGTAAGCGCGACATCTTCACCGCGCCGGTCCAGCGGCTCGGTAATGACGCCCGCGCGTAATATCTGACGAAGTATCCTGATCATAAATCGTGTCCCGAATAGGACTGGTTGAAACTCTTGTTGCAGAGCGGGAAATCCGGCACGATGTTGCCATGGATCGCCTGCTCCAGACCGAGCCAGTTCACACTCGAAGGGTCTCTCACCATGACGCGGTTTACTTCTCCCTCAGGCCCCGACTGAAGCCAATATAGGACCTCGCCTCTCCATCCCTCTACTGCCGCGAATCCTACTCCCTCAGGCCCGGGTGCCGCGCACGTTTTCACCAACTCGCCTGAAGGAAGGTTCCCTGCAATCTCCCTGATAATCCTGATCGATTCGCGGATCTCGTCGATGCGCACCCTCACCCTTGCGTCCACATCACCTGTCACATAGACCGGTACGTTTACAGCAATACTGTCATAAGGTGGGAAAGGGCTCTGGGTCCTGCAGTCGAGGTTCATACCGCTTGCCCGTGAAACTATGCCGACTGTGCACAGTTCTCTGGCGTCGGAAGGAATCAGTATCCCAGTATCCTTTACGCGATCTTCCAGGGAGGCGTTCTCGTCGTAAATCACGACGAGACGTTCAAAATCCTTCGACAGGGTATTCATCTCGTCGAGGGTCTCCTTGCGGCCTTTGTCATTTATATCGACTGTTACACCTCCTGGAATTATTCTGTCCATCAAAAACCTGTGGCCGAAAAGCCGGGAATTCGTCCGGACCAGCTTTTCCTTCAGCGCCGAAAGCTGGTAGAGGAGCATGGCAAAAGCAGCATCGTTGCATATGGCGCCGATATCTCCCAGATGGTTTGCGATGCGTTCCCTCTCGAGAAAGAGGGCCCTCAGCCAGTGTGCCCGCTCGGTGGGCTCGCATCCCGTCATGGCCTCGAGCGCCCTGCAGTAAGCCAGGCTGTGCGCAACTGTAGTATCGCCGGAGACCCTGCCTGCAAGTCGGTATCCCTCCCCCCACGGCATCGTCTCGAAACGCTTTTCAATACCCTTATGAACATAGCCGAGCCTCTCTTCGAGGTTCAGGACGGTCTCTCCGACCGCCTGAAAACGGAAATGTCCGGGCTCGATGATGCCTGCATGCACAGGCCCCACAGGGATTTCGTATACGCCTTCCCCTTCGGCTTTTATCCATGCATAATCGCCTTCTATCCTGGGCAAGGGCTTCGAGCCGTCAAACGACTTGCGCAGGGGCCATGCATCTTCCGGCCAGTCTTCAAACCTGATCCACGGTCTTCTGTCCGGCAGCCCTTCAGGCAGCACACCCATCAGCCCCATCATCTGGCGTTCAAAACGATAGGCAGGTACGAACTCCTTCGTGAGACTCGGGAAAGACGGCTCATCGAAGGGAACATCGGTTTTTACTACAAGGTAGTCCATGCCCCGCCGGTAACATGCATAGATCCCGAACCCCCTGCCGAAGGATGTCTCGTCGGAGCACCATTCCGCGGCAAGAAGAGCGTAATTCTTCCTGAGCAGACCAGCAGCCTCCCGGAAACGCTCTGCCGGCACGAGCAGAGTGTCAACCGGCAAAGGATGCCGTCCTTCGACCATCGTCGCGGTGGCGCCGAAACCGGAACTGATGATCTTTGCAAGACCGTTCATCTCAGAAGTCCCACGGCCTTGTCGAACCACGCCGAAAGAAACTGTGGCATATAGAGTCCGAGCACGAGGACCAGCGTCATAAGGAGAATAACCGGAACATGTGCGGGTTTCATCCCCACCTGATAGGATGGCCTCGGACCCGCCACCATCGGTTGCACTCTCCTGACGAGTGCTGCGAAGGCGATCCCGAGACCGAGGAGGAGCAGGGGGGTCAGGTACGGCGCATCCTTTATCGTCGCCGTGAGAATGAGAAACTCACTCGTGAAGATCCCAAAGGGCGGGAGTCCCACGATAGCCATAACCCCGAAGATCATACCCCACCCCACGAGAGGATTGCCCTTGATCAGGCCCCTGATCCTGTCCATCTCCTGCGTTCCGTGCATCTGTGCGGCATGGCCAACGGTAAAGAAGATTGACGATTTGGTGAGACTGTGCATAAGCATGTGGAGAAGTGCCCCGTATGTCGCCACAGATCCGCCGAGACCGAATGCGAACGTCGCGATGCCCATATGCTCGATGGAAGAATATGCGAACATCCTTTTGATGTCTTTCTGCCTGAGGAGAGAAAAGGACGCGACGATGATCGACAGCAGACCGAACCCCATCATGATGGAACCGGCGTGATGTGAACCTGTAGAGACGTCGACGAGCACCTTGCATCGCACAAGTGCGTAAAGTGCGATATTGAGGAGAAGGCCAGAAAGGACGGCCGAGATCGGGGTCGGGCCTTCGCTGTGAGCGTCAGGAAGCCAGTGATGAATCGGAACGAGTCCGACCTTTGTGCCGTACCCCACCATAAGGAATACAAAAGCAAGAGAGAGGATCGTCGGTTCGAGCTTGTCGCCCACCCCGGCCAGGTTCGTCCACAGAAGGGCCTCTCCCCCTTCGCCCAGGACCTTTTCGGCCGCAAAATAGAGGAGCACCGTGCCAAAGAGCGCCTGGGCGATCCCGACACCGCAGAGGATAAAATACTTCCAGGCAGCCTCGATCGCGGAAGGGGTGCGGTAAAGAGATACGAGAAGGACCGTGGAAAGAGTGGCAAGTTCCATGGCGATCCAGAGAATACCTACATTATTGGTAAGAAGACAGAGGAGCATGGCAAAGATAAAGAGCTGGAACATGGCATGGTAAAACCTCATACCCAGGTGCCCGACCCGGCCGTGCTCGCGTTCTCTTCTCATATACCTCCTGCTGAAGACAGCAGTTGTCATCGAGACGAAGGAAGTCAGCACCGCAAGATAGACATTGAAGGCGTCCACGAAGAAAAATTTACCGCCCGCCAGCATGGGCCCTCTGAAGTACACTTCGAGCGCCAGACCCACCCCTGCGCCGAATGTAGCCGCTGATCCTATTATATTAAGCTCGGGGGCCAATTTCCTGTCCCCTACAAATGCAAGAATTATCGCCGACCCGAAAGGGGCAAGAAGCAGGATGAGGAGCATCGTGCTCGCACCGACAGCGTATTCGCCCACTGAAAGGTCCATCCGCTCAGTCCTCCTCTTTCAGTCGTGCCATCTTCTCCACATTCAGACTGTCAAAGGTCTCATGGATATGGAAGAAGAAGATCCCGAAGATAAAGGCTGCGATCAATATATCGAGGGCAACGCCGAGTTCCACTACAAGGGGCATGCCGTACGTGGCGCTCGTAGCCGCGAAGAAGAGACCGTTCTCCATTGCAAGAAATCCGATAATCTGGGTAACTGCATGTCGTCTCGTTATCATCATCAGCAGCCCCAGCATTACCGTGGCAAGCGCCACCGCTAGTGTGGAACGGGTCATAAGGGTCGACAACTCCCGGACCGGCGCCGTCAAATGATAACAGAAGATCACAAGCGCGATGCCGAAGAGCATTGTCATCGGGATGTTTACGATCGTCTCGACTTCTTTCTCGATCTTCAGTTTTCTGATCAGCACATGAAGGATATAGGGCAGAAGGACCACCTTGAGACCGAGGGTCAACGCCGATGAGACGAAGAGATGATGAACACTTGCGAAATATCCCACTATTGCGGTACTCGCCGAGAGGAACAGCCCCTGCCAGGCGAAGAGATGGATGAGTCCGTTCATCCTCCTCTGCACGAGCATTCCGAAGGCTGTGAGAAGCACCAGTGCCGCGAATATGCTGTTGATCTGCGCCGCCAGATTCATATTGACGTCATTCCAATATGAAAAATGAGAGCATGCCCAGCGCAGCAAGCAGGAAAGCGGAACCGAGAAACTCGGTCACCCTGAATAGCCTCATCTTCGCCAGTCCCGTCTCGATCAGTACAAGAATTATCCCTGCAAGGCAGAGTTTCAGACCCAGAGCGAGTGCGGCGAAGGCGAGCCCGCCGGGGTCGCCTTCGCCCGCGATGCCGAAGGGGAAAAAAACAGCGGCCCCCAGCGCCATGAAAAGGAACAGCTTCATCATGTTCGCCCATTCGATCAGGGCCAGGTGTCTGCCCGAATATTCGAGGATCATCGCCTCATGGATCATGGTAAGTTCGAGGTGTGTCGCCGGATTATCGACCGGTATGCGTCCCGTCTCGGCAATCGTGATCAATACATAGGCGAGCAGGGCAAATGCAAGACTCGGACGTATGAGCGCCGGCCCCAGTTGCATGCTCTTTACCATATGCGACAGAGACGTAGATCCGCTCGCGAGCGAGATAGTAAAAACAGCCATGAGCATCGCCGGCTCCGCCAGCGATGCGATAGTCATTTCACGGCTCGAACCCATTCCGCCGAAGGCGGTGCCGATGTCCATCCCTGCCAGCGCCGTAAAAAAACGGCCTATAGCAAAGAGGGCAACCAGGGCGATGACGTCCGCCGTGGCCGCGAGAGGCAGATCGTCCGAAAGGACCGGGATGATCGCCCCTGCGAGTACAGTCACCCCGAAAACCAGGTAAGGGGTAAAGCGAAAGATCCATGATGCGTTATGTGCTAGGACGACTTCCTTGGAAAAAAGCTTTCTTATATCCCGATACGGCTGAAACAGTCCCGGCGAGGTCCTGCCCTGGCTCCAGCACTTGAGGACCTTGACCCAGCCGGCAAAAAGAGGCGCCGTGGCAAGAAGGAAAAGCACCTGGACGATCTCTATGACAAAAGGTGGGGCGCTCATCTCATGAACACCAGGAGCAGGATGATTGTCGCAAAAGAATAGATAAGATAGATATGAATTCGGCCTTGCTGGAGCCTTCCGACCTTGCGGGACAGCCAGAAGCTGATCTCAATAGCAGGCGAATATATCCATCCCCATAGCCGGTCCCGGACCCTGAGTGAATAACTTAGTCGTGATGGGAAAAACCGCCCCGACGCGTCCGGGGGCGACTTGACCTGCTCCCTGATATTGAAATAGAAGCCGAAGATCCTCCGGATCGGCATCGAAAAGGAAGCAGCGCTGTACTGCATCCGGGGGGTAAGTTTCTCGAATCCGCAGTCCCATATATGAGAGCGGTGAATAGCAGCTGAGCGGGTGTGCAGTACTAAATAGGCGACGACACACACAGCCGATATGACAAGAAACACGATCGGCCCCGAATATGATGCCCTTTCCGGAGATACCGGGGTGAGCCACATCCATCCGGCCCCCGCAGCCGACCCCGCGATAGTCGCGTCAAGGAGCTGGCCGGGGACCACATCCATCCATCTTATGATAAAGGTCGGGAAGATCCCGAGGGCGAGACACGTCACTGCAGCAAGGAACATTCCCGCCCTCATGGGTCGGTTCACCTCATGTATTTGTTGGATCGAATGGCGGCCCCGCCAGTGGCCGAGGAAGGTCACGCCGAAGACCTTGACGAAACAGGCCGCAGCCAGGGCGCTGGTGAGCGCGAGCAGGGCTGCCCCCAGTGGGATGATCAGTCTCAGCAACGGGGTCTCGAGAGAAGGCGTAAGGAGAAATGCCTGGAAGGTAAGCCATTCAGAGACAAAGCCGTTGAAAGGCGGCAGCGCCGATATCGAGACGCACCCAACCAGGAACAGCACGGCGGTCCAGGGCATAACGTGGATGAGACCCCCCATTTCCTCCATGTCCCGCTCATTGGTCGCATGCAGCACGGCGCCGGCCCCCATAAAAAGCAGTCCCTTGAATACGGCGTGGTTCAGGGTATGGTAAAGCCCCGCCACCAGGGCAAGGGCCGCCAGCATATGGAGCCCGAAGGAAGCAAAAACGATGGCAAGACCGACACCGATGAGAATGATCCCTACATTTTCAACCGAATGATATGCAAGAAGGCGCTTCAAGTCGTGCTGCATAAGGGCATAGAGCACTCCGAGCACGGAGGAAACGAGCCCGAATACGAGCACAAGCACTCCCCACCACCACGGGAACGTGCCGATAAGATCGAAGGTCACCCTTACAATCCCGTAGACGGCGGTCTTCAACATGACCCCGCTCATAAGGGCCGAGACATTCGAGGGTGCAACCGGATGGGCCTCGGGCAGCCATACATGCAGCGGAATAACTCCCGCCTTGGCTGCGAAGCCGAAGAAGGCAAGCAGAAACGCAGCCGTGGCCCAGCCGCCGGAGAACTCGGTCGACCTCATCGCGTCGAAGGTATATCCGCCGAATCCATAAAATCCTTTTGCAAGGCCGGCCATGATACCGAACGATAGAAGGATCGCTATAGCGCCGACATGGGCCACGACGATATAGAGAAAGGCCGCTCTCCTGTTAAGCGCGCGTTCGTCTTCGTACATCACCAGGAAGTAAGAAGCAACGGCCATTACCTCCCAGGAGATGAGGAAGATCAGAGCATCGTCGGAGAGGACTACCATGAACATCCCGGCGATAAAAATACAGTAAAAAACGACCAGTCTTGTCACGGAGCGCTTTCCGAGAAAGCCCCTGACATACCCTGTCGAATAAAGAGAAACAAAAAGGCCGAGCAGGCCGATAACCACTAGAAAGAAGCCGGCCAGAGGATCGAGCCTCAGATGAAAAGGAAGATCGGGCAGTCCCAAAGGAAGCACAGTGCGGAAGGTTTCATTCATAATCATCGCCGCAGCCCCTGAAACGACCGCGAGGAGCGAAGCCAGGGCGCTCATTGCATAACCGAAGATGATCAGGTATCGTTGGCTGCGTCCTAATATCGGCGCCAAAAAGGCCGATACGAGAAGCAGAACGACTGAATCCGACGCGAGGCTGGAGGGAGACAGATACGGCCCCGGGTTCAAACTTCCTCCCCCCTGGTGCGGCGAAAGCAGTATTCCGGCAGCGCGCCTCTCCTCACCATGATGGTATTCTGCTTGGCTATTTCAGGATATCCGTACTCTCGGATGTAAAAAGCCGGCAGCGGAATTCCGTCTTCCGGCGGCACAAAATCCTTTTTCGTACTCCCACCTCTTAAGGTGAATTATAAAAAAACTGACTATGTTAGAAATATTTATCGAATCCTGTCAAGAATATTCACGGATCTAAATATGGATATGTCCGCCACAAAGGTCAATACCGGCGGAACAAGGGCTTATGCTCTTTCCTGCCGCACTTTTTCTCTTTCTTTTTATTATCCCGCGACATATTAAGGCATATACTGCATCTCGTATTGCTGCAGCACTGGCAAAAAGTGCAGTCGGGACAGGGATTTTTCTTTACAGGCGTCTTTTTTTCCATCCCTCAATTATAGATCCGGCAATTCCCGGGAGTAAAGAAACAGCACGCACGCTGAGCGTTCAACATTGCCTCTGGGAGGTTTTGAATATTACTGACATTGACTCATCCATCCTTAATACTTTAAACTTTAAAACCGTGTTGTTCAGGCAACTCATCCTGGAAACATGTTCATAATTGAAGGTCAGGACTAAAGAGATTCTAAATTTACGGTGAGGTAAAACCATGTCAGAAGAAAATATCGAGAGTAATAATGCAAACAAGGCGGCGGGTGCCGTAGATCAGGAAGAAAGTTTCGCCGACCTGCTTGAGAAAAACAGAGTTTCGGCCGGAAGGCTTCATCCCGGTCAGAAAGTTAAGGCTAAAGTAGTGAGCGTTTCCGGGGATCTTGTTTATATCGATCTCGGCGGAAAAAGCGAAGGCGCTATAGACTTGAATGAATTCAAGAGTGAAAGTGAAGATCCCGCAGTCAGAGAAGGCGACGAAATAGAGGCCTTTTTTGTTACCGTACAGGACGGAGTGATGAAGCTTACCACACTTATAAACGGTTATTCCGCCGTGACCCTGAATGCTATCCGGGACGCCTTTAAAGCAGGGGTCCCTGTAAACGGCGAGGTGAAGCGCGAGGTCAAAGGAGGGTTTGAGGTATCGGTGGGGGGCGTGAGATGTTTCTGCCCGTTTTCACAGATCGACATGAAAGGCGGCCGCGAGGGGGGGATTTACCTTGGCCGCACTTTTCCCTTCAAGGTGCTCGAATACGAAAAGGAAGGAAAAAATATCGTCGTCTCCAGACGTGTTCTGCTCGAACAGGAGAAACAGGCCAGGATAGACAATCTGAAGAAGGACCTCTCCGTAGGGATGGATATCACCTGCACGGTGAGTTCCGTCCAGAATTTCGGGGCATTTGTAGACCTGGGCGGAGTGGACGGTCTTATCCCCGTCAGCGAGTTGTCCTGGGAGCGGGTGGGCAAACCCTCGGACTTGCTGGCGACAGGCCAGGAAGTTACGGCCCGTATAATCTCCCTTGACTGGGAGAACAGCCGGCTCACGCTCAGCCTGAAAGCGATGCTGCCCGACCCCTGGCTGAATATCGCAGAAAAATATCCGGAAGACGGCAAGGTGACCGGGACGATCGTCCGCCTTGCGCCCTTCGGGGTTTTTGTCAACCTCGAACCCGGCGTGGACGGGCTGGTCCATATCTCCAACCTGGGTGCGGGGAGACGCATCAACCATCCGAAGGAAGTAGTGGAGACCGGTCAATCTGTTGAAGCGTACGTCCTGGCGGTTGATGAAAAAAACAGGAGGATATCCCTGTCTCTTCAGCCTAAACCTAAACCTGAAACAATTGTTCTTCCCTCAATAGGCGAAACCGTTGACGGGGTCGTCGAAAAGGTGATGCCTTTCGGAATTTTCATAAGAATGAATAATGGTTTGAGCGGCCTTATCCCGAACGCGGACAGCGGGACCCCGGCCGGTAGTGACCGCAAGCAGATGTTCCCTTCGGGGATGGAGATTCAGGCGATAGTAACTGAAATTGATTCTTCGAATCAGAAAATCCGCTTGAGCAGAAAGGCGGTAATGGACAAGAAGTCCCGCGAGGAATTCGAAGAATACAAGGAGTCAGCATCAGGCGGAGCTGAATCCTCCAGCGGCTTCGGCAGTCTGGGAGAAATACTCAAAGCAAAAATGGAAGAGAAAAAGCGCTCGGGGCAGGACTCCTGACATCCCGGTCAAATCTGTAAAGCCAGGTTCACTGCCCGACCCCGACTTCCAGGGCTTTTCGCCTGATCGCCAGTATCCTGTCCCTGAGATCAGCGGCCCTCTCGAATTCAAGGTTTTTGGCCGCCTCTTTCATCTCTTTTTCCAGCCTTATCAGCGTCTTGTCGTCGACCGCATACTCAGCGCCCTCTTCGGCCGAGACGGTCACCGTCCAGTAATCCGATTCATAGATCGAACTCGTGATGTCCTTGATATTGCTCTTTACAGTCTGGGGCGTAATCCCCATCTCTTTGTTATACCGCTCCTGGATACGCCTTCTTCTCCGCGTTTCTTCAATCGCCTTTTTCAACGACCCCGTGATGACATCCGCATAAAAAATTACTTCACCGTTCACGTTTCTCGCCGCCCTCCCGGTCGTCTGGATAAGAGACCGCTCGGAACGGAGGAATCCCTCCTTGTCGGCGTCCAGGATCGCAACGAGGGAGACTTCGGGAATGTCGAGACCTTCCCTCAGTAGATTGACACCGATAAGCACATCGAACCTGCCGAGTCTCAAATCCCTGATTATAGCAACCCGCTCCAGGGTATCGATATCGGAATGCAGGTATCTGGCTTTCACGCCCAGTTCAATGTAGTAATCAGTCAAGTCCTCGGCCATTTTCTTGGTCAGGGTAGTGACCAGGACACGTTCCCCCCGGACCGTCCTACTTCGCACCTCACCCAGAAGGTCGTCGACCTGCCCGGAAACGGGACGAACAGACGGCTTCGGATCGATAAGTCCGGTCGGACGGATGATC
>JBECKU010000321.1:0-5944 GCA_040235385.1 Candidatus Sulfobium sp.
TTCAGGACTTCCCACGAGATACAGAAGATCGAAGAACTCACCTTCGATGACATGAAAGCCATGCTGGACGATGATCTGGTGATCGCCCAAAGGAAGCGGGGTCTTAACCCCGATCGTCCGGCGATCAGGGGCACCGCTCAGAACCCGGACGTCTATTTCCAGGGCCGCGAGACCGTCAATAACTTTTATAATGCGACGCCTGAGATAGTGCAGAAGTCCATGGACAGATTTTCAGGCATCGCCGGCCGGCAGTATAAGCTGTTTGATTATTATGGAGCGCCCGATGCTGAACGGGTAATCGTGATCATGGGTTCGGCCGCTGAAACCGTCGAAAGCACGATCGATTCATTAAACGCAAAAGGAGAAAAACTGGGTCTTGTGAAAGTGAGACTCTTCAGACCTTTCTCCATCGACGCCTTTGCCGGGGCGCTTCCTTCTACGGTCAAGGCTATCGCCGTACTCGACCGCACCAAAGAACCCGGCGCCATCGGGGAACCGTTATATATCGATGTGAGAACGGCCGTAGGCGAAGCGATGGAAACCGGGACTGCAGGGTTCAGCCAATATCCGAAGATCGTAGGCGGACGTTACGGCCTGGGGTCGAAGGATTTTACCCCAGGGATGGCGAAGGCCGTCTTTGATAATCTGTCAGCCTCCTCACCGAAGAACCATTTTACAGTAGGTATCAACGACGATGTTTCGGGTACGAGCCTGGACTACGATGAGTCCTTCCGAATTGAAGGGGGCGGGGTCTTCCGTGCCCTGTTCTATGGGTTGGGCGCCGACGGGACCGTTGGCGCCAATAAGAACACGATCAAGATAATCGGCACGGAAACGGACAATTACGCACAGGGATATTTCGTATACGATTCGAAGAAATCGGGCGCGATAACCATATCCCATCTTCGTTTCGGGAAAGAGAAGATCCACAACCCCTACCTCGTTCCCAGGGCAAACTTCATTGCCTGTCACAATACCTCCTTCCTGGAAAAATATGACATGCTTTCCAAGGCGGAAGAGGGAGCGACCTTCCTCCTGACGACTTTGCACGGCAAGGACGAAGTCTGGGATACTCTTCCTGCGGAAGTGCAGGAACAGCTTATATCCAAGAAGATGAAATTCTACATCATCGATGCCGTTTCTCTGGCCGAGGAGATCGGGCTTGGTACGAGAATAAATATGATCATGCAGACTGCCTTCTTCGTGATCGCCGGGATCATCCCGAAAGACGATGCGATCAAATCGATAAAGGAGCAGATCAAGAAGACCTATATGAAAAAGGGCGAGCAGGTCGTCAAGATGAACTATGCAGCCGTGGACACCGCTTTGAAGAATATCGTGGAAGTACCGGTCCCGGACAGGGTCACAAGTAAGGTGAGGATGAGACCGCCGGTTCCGGAAGAAGCCCCGGAATTTGTTAAGAACGTAACTGCCAAGATGATCGCAGGCAACGGCGATTCCCTCCCGGTGTCCGCCATGCCCGCTGACGGGACCTGGCCTACGGGTACGACCCAGTACGAGAAACGCAATATTGGCGTTCATATCCCTGTCTGGGAGCCAGATATCTGTATACAGTGCGGCCAATGTTCCTTTGTCTGCCCGCACGCGACGATCCGCATCAAGGCCTATGAACCTTCGCTCATGAAGGGTGCACCAGAGACATTCAAGTCAGCGGATGCAACGGGCAAGGACCTCAAGGGTCTCAAGTTCACCGTTCAGGTTGCCCCTCAGGACTGCACGGGATGCGGGTCCTGTGTCTTTGTCTGCCCGGCCCACAAGAAAGACGCCGAGGGGAACAAGATCCCCGACTTCAAAGCCATCAATATGCATCTTCAGGAGCCTCTTAGAAAACAGGAGGAGGCTAATTACGACTTCTTCCTTTCCCTGCCGGAGACCGATCCTTCCCTTTACAACCCGTTGACCGTAAAGGGCAGTCAGTTGGTAAAACCCCTGTTCGAATATAACGGCGCCTGCGCAGGGTGCGGCGAGACCCCCTATATCAAACTGCTAACCCAGCTTTTCGGAGACCGTCTTATGATAGCCAATGCCACGGGGTGCAGTTCCATCTACGGCGGCAATCTTCCCACGACTCCTTATGCCAGGCGCGCTGACGGGAGGGGACCCGCATGGTCGAATTCCCTCTTCGAGGACAACGCCGAATTCGGGTTCGGGATGAGGCAGACGGTGGACAAATTTAACGCTCAGGCTTTGGAATTATTGGACAGGCTGGCCGAAGTGCCTTCATACTCCTCCTCGAAAGCACTGTTCGATTCCATAAAGAATGCGGACCAGTCAACCCAGAAGGGGATCGAGGAGCAGCGGTCCCGCGTTGAAGAGCTGAAGAAACTGATCGGAAGCGACAGTTCCTTTGAAGCGAAGAGCCTGCTTTCGCTTGCGGATTATCTTGTCAAGAAATCTGTCTGGTGCCTGGGCGGCGACGGCTGGGCCTATGACATCGGATACGGAGGTCTCGACCACGTTCTTGCATCCGGTGAGAACATCAATATCATGGTGCTCGATACCGAGGTGTATTCAAACACGGGGGGCCAGATGTCCAAATCGACCCCACTTGCAGCGATGGCGCAGTTTGCCGCGGGCGGCAAGAGGACGCCGAAAAAAAGCATGGGAGCGATCATGACCACCTATGGGAATGTTTATGTAGCCCAGATAGCCTTTGGGGCGAACCAGTCTCAGGCGGTCAAGGCAATAGCCGAGGCCGAGGCATATAACGGCCCTTCACTTGTGATATGCTATTCGACCTGCATAGCCCAGGGGATCGATATGAGCAAGGGAGTCGACGAACAGAAAAAAGCAGTGGCATGCGGTCATTGGCCTCTCTATCGCTACAATCCCGAACTGGAGGCTCGGGGCAAGAGCCCGCTCGTCATCGACAGTAAGGAACCTTCTATCTCCTTCGAGGAATATGCATACAAGGAAAACCGCTACCGCGCCCTGAAGCAAAGCAATCCGGAACTTGCTGCTGCGCTCATGAAAGAGGCCGAGGAGAACGTGAAGAGGAGATGGAAATACCTCAAACATCTGGCTTCCTGGACTCCTGAAGCGTAGCAAAAAATAACCACGGAGACACCGAGGCACAGAGAAAGTCTTTTAAGAGTATCAAGCCTTCTCCATGCCTCTGCGTCTCTGTGGTGAAATTCCGGGCTAATACTCCTCCAGGTGATACCATTCGGGATCTTCAAGCCAGATATTGGGCCTGTTGACAAGCGTGATGATGTTTTCGAGGATATTGAAATGCCTGCGTTCTTCATCAGCGATCTTTTTCAGCGCGGTTTTCTGACCGTCGTCCGTGACCTCGCCTGCCTTTTCAAGATAGAAGTCCCATGACTTCTTCTCTATGTCCTGGGCCTCTTTGTAAAGGTCCAGTTCCGGAACTTCGGCTTCGAACTGTTTTTCCTCCCTTAATTTCACGAATACGTTCTTGACGTTTTCGAGCAACGAGGTATCGGTAATGGAACCGATCTTCTCGTTATTCTTCATATTTTGAAACAGATTGTAGTGTTTTACTTCTGCATCAGCGAGCATTGTGAGGATGTTTTTTATTCCGGGACTGGACGTCTTTGCGGCCAATTCACGATAAAATTTTTCTCCGTCTTTCTCCATTTGCATCGCGTATTCGTAAATATCCATCTTTTTACCTCCGTAAGAGTAATAATTTTGCGACTATTTCTTTATATTATAGTAGCGTGTATTTCGTTAAACGACAAGGCGGAAATGCCAAATGGAATTCTCCGGGCCGGTTAAAACATTAATATGCTTCCCCTTGATGAAAGAATAAAAAGGGCACTGACCGCAGAAGGGGGTGAACTCCGGAAGATGGTGAGGGACAGACACCCCGATGTCATCTCAAATCTCATTCTGAACAGGAATCTCACCGAAGACATGGCTGTGCAGATCGTAAAAGGAAGGGCGGCAACGCCTGAGGCATTGGGGTTCCTCGCGAATGACGTGAGGTTCCGGGACAGCTATAAATTAAAGGTGGCCATCTGCAGGAACCCCTCAACACCCCTACGGGTGGCACTGACTCTTTTAAAACATATCAGGATTTTCGATCTCTCCGACATCACAAAAATTTCAAATATCAATATCAATGTTCGAAGAAAGATCGAAGATATGATCTGCGAAAAAATCCGGTCTATGCCGTCGGGCACTAAGACCGCACTCGCCAGGCGTGCAAACAGCGCCGTTCTGTCGGCCCTGATGGAAGGCGGCGACGAGAGGGTCATCGGGGCTTGTCTTGAAAGTCCCGCGTTGACGGAAGGGCAACTCTACAAGCTGATAAACGCCCCGCACACCAAAGCCTTCTTGATAAGAATTGTGGCCGAACATGCCCGGTGGACTACCCGATACCAGGTGAAGCTTGCGTTGATAAAGAATTTTTACACTCCCATGGCCTTGGTTTCCCGTTTCATACGGGATGTGAGGACAACCGATCTCAAGGAACTCTATCATGACCCGGCGCTTCCGACTTCAACCAGGCCCTTTATATTCAGGGAGCTTCGGGAAAGGGGTGAAAACACGGAGAACATGGAAAAAGAAGTCTTCGGGTTGTCGGAGGATGAGGACCTTTCTCTCCCTGAAGATGATGAGTAACCGGTTAAACAGTCGCCTTCCTGAAAGCAAATGTCAGCCATTCATTCAACTGTTGAGCGGAGAGTGCACCATTGACTTCATCGATGATCCTGCCATGACGGTAAAGAGTCAGTCGCGGAACGGACATCACTGAGAATCGTCTCGCAAGAAGCGTTTCCTTTTCGGTATTGATCATTGCCACTGTTATGATGCCCGCCTTTTCACGGGCAAGCTCGTTCATTATTATGATCATCCCGCGGCAATGGGCGCACCATGGCGCCCAGAAGAAGACCAGTACATACCCTGGATTCTCAAGCACCTCCCGGACAAAATTTGTCTCGGCGACCTCAATGGGAACGTGTGGGACTTTGAGGGGATGCCTGCATTTTCCGCATAGAGGACGGGCTCTCAACTTTTCCGACGGGATCCGGTTGACCGCCATGCACGAGGTGCACCGCAGCAAGACCTTGTCCGGGGAAAAACCATTCATTTTTTTAGATTATCACGAATATAAACTGCTGCATACGTTAAAGCCATGGAGACGTTGCATCATCGCTCCGTATCTCGTATGCTGAGATAAAGGGTACCTTGATTTAATTTTATGACGACATGGATTTAGGAGGAAATCATGAACCCAGTGCTTGAATCAATCAAAAAGAGAAGGTCGGTGAGATCATATGAAAATAAACCTGTTCCGAGGGAAATGATTAACACGATCATTTACGCAGGAAACCAGGCGCCCTCGGCGATGAACAGCCAGCCCTGGCGTTTCGTGGTCGTGGAGGACCGGGGTCTTAAGAAAAAGCTTCTCAATGCGGCGCTGCCGAAGGCGAAAGGGATTCTGGAGAACGTAAAAGAGACAGATCCCGAACGATATAAGTCGATCATGAAGAGATACGACGAAATGGAGGACCCTATCTATTACTCGGCTCCGGTTGTTCTCTTTGTCATCGGGTCGGGAAGATATGCCGACCATTCATGTCCCCTGGCATGTGAGAATATAATGCTCGCCGCACATTCCCTTGGATTGGGTAGTTGCTGGGTGGGCTTCGGCGCTATGGTGACGGAGGATGGAGAGATAAAAAAAGCCCTCGAAATGACAGGGGACGAGAAGATATTCGGGCCTATACTGATCGGGTATCCAAAGACGTATCCCGATCCCCCTCCCAAAAAGGAGCCGGTGGTGAAGTTTATTTAACGCGCGGAGAATTAATATGAACCGGAAGCATCTCTTGCTGATCCTGCTGATTCTTCTGTCTGCAGGATGTTCTTATGCAATATCAAAGGAAGTGAGAAACGATGTTGCCCGCGATCTTTCAATAAGAGCAATCTTCGAAAATCCTTCGGAACTCAG
>JBECKU010000058.1:0-6790 GCA_040235385.1 Candidatus Sulfobium sp.
TCTGGGCTATGGCGGGCTTCTGATAGGTCTTAGCAGAGGAAGGGGAATAACCCTGCCCGTGATAATAAATCTCTTGCGAGGAAAGGCGCTTGAGGAAAATCTGAAGATCCTGGATACGAGTGTTATCATCGACGGCAGGATCTCGGATATCTGTGAAGCCGGGTTCATCGAAGGGACTTTTATCGTCCCCCAGTTCATTCTGCAAGAGTTGCAGTATATCGCGGATTCCCAGGATTCCGCTAAGAGGGCCCGGGGCAGAAGGGGACTGGATGTGCTTCACAAGATCCAGAAGATGTCCAATATTACGGTGAAAATCGTGGATGAGGACTTCCCCAAGATAAAAGAAGTGGACGCCAAGCTTGTCGCCCTCGGTAAACTGATGAATGCCAAGATCATCACGAACGATTTCAACCTGAACAAAGTCGCCCAGCTTCAGGGAGTGTCCGTCCTGAACATCAATGAGCTCGCCAATTCACTGAAGCCCGTGGTCCTGCCGGGTGAGTCGATGAGAGTCTTTGTCCTGAAAGAGGGTAAGGAGCATAATCAGGGTGTAGCCTATCTCGATGACGGCACGATGGTAGTTGTTGAGAACGGAAGGAAGTTTTTGGGGAAAACGATCGATGTGGTAGTAACCAGCGTACTTCAGACGACCGCAGGAAGGATGATTTTTTCAAAGTCGAAAGAAGAATACGATAAGGAAGAGTTCAGGGTCCTCAGATGACCGGTCCGACAGGGGAAGGGGAGAGATGAAGCCGGATGGGGTCGCGGTCGTTCCCGCCGCCGGAACGGGGAAGAGGCTCGGACCGGGGACGAACAAGCCCTACGAGAAGATTTACGGCAAACCCCTTATCATCTGGACGCTCGAAATCCTCGAGGCGTCTCCCATGATACGTGAGATCATACCGGTGATAAAGGAAAGCGATATGGAATATGCCGTGGAATTGTTCCATCAATACAGACTGTCCAAAGTCAGACGGATCGCCCCCGGGGGGAAAGAACGGCAGCACTCGGTCCTCCATGGACTTCGCCTAGTCGATGATAAAGAAGATATTATAATCATCCACGACGGCGTACGACCTTTCATCGAGGAACGCATGATATGCGAAGCGCTGGGACTTCTGAAGGATTGTGACGGAGTGGTTGTCGGAGTGCCTGTGAAGGACACCGTCAAGGAGGTGCAGGACGGGCAGGTGGTCGGGACCATGAACCGGGAGAGGGTCTGGGCAGTTCAAACTCCCCAGATATTCCGCTGCGGAACGATCCTGAGCGCGTATGAAAAAGCGAGTGAAGAATCCTTCTCTTCCACTGATGATTCGGCTCTTGTCGAGAGGTACGGCGGAAGGATAAAGGTTGTGCACGGGTCTTACGCCAATATCAAGATTACTACACCCGAGGACCTGATCATTGCGGAATCTTTCTTCAAGCTGCGGGTGCAAAGGCCATGAGGGTCGGATTCGGATATGATTCCCACAGGTTTGTCGCGGGGAGAAAACTCTTTATAGGAGGCGTTGAGATACCCTTCGACAAGGGGCTCCAAGGTCATTCGGATGCCGACGTGCTTTGCCACGCGATAACGGACGCCGTGATAGGGGCTGCCGGGCTTGGGGATATAGGGACCCATTTCCCCGACTCCGATCAAAAATGGAAGAACGCGGTCAGCATCGAATTGCTCAAGTTTATTGTCGAACTCGCGGGGATAAGCGGATACGGAGTGGCATGGATCGACTCGACGATCATTGCAGAACACCCGAAACTTTCGCCATACACAGATCAGATGAAAAGAGCGCTTGCGGGCACGGGCATATCTTCCGGACTCATAAATATCAAGGCGAAAACGAACGAGGGCATGGGATTTATAGGCCGTGGAGAAGGCATCGCGGCGTTTGCGGTCTGCCTGCTGACAAAGATATGAAGGCCTTCGGCCCATCCGCTCTTTTATCACGCGTTTCGGTTTCTTTGTGAGACATTGAGGAATCGTTACGTCACGTCTTAGTTAACATTCTCACCATTCTGAATTAAACTGAATATAATGAAGCTCACACCAGCAAAACTGAAGAAACATATTTCATCTCCGGAACAGATTGCGGAACAATTGCTCCTTCCTTTCCAGAGGTTTTTTGATAAAGAGGTCTCAAGCGGTATAATCCTTCTTTCCGCGACCCTTATAGCGCTTATATGGGCAAACTCTCCCTTTGCTTCTGTGTACAATTCCTTCTGGCATACGGAGCTTTCCCTGACTGTCGGACCTTATTCCATAAGCAAAAGTCTCAACCACTGGATAAATGAGGGGCTTATGGCTTTCTTCTTTTTCACCGTGGGGCTCGAAATCAAGCGTGAAATGCTGGTCGGAGAACTGGCATCTCTCAGAAAAGCCCTTCTTCCCGCATCGGCGGCACTGGGTGGTATGCTGTTCCCTTCTCTTATCTTCATTTATTTTACCTACGGAACGGCGATGGCTAAAGGATGGGGAATACCGATGGCGACTGATATAGCCTTTGCCCTTGGTGCGCTGGCAGTCCTGGGACGAAGTATCCCCGTCGGTCTCCGCGTGTTCCTCTCGGCCTTTGCTATCGCCGACGACCTGGGCGCAGTTCTGGTTATAGCGCTTTTTTATACGAAGACAATCACATTACATTACCTTTTAATAAGCCTTTTGTTTGTGGGAGGGCTGGCCTTAGCCAATTTTTTCTGGGTTAGACATACCCTTGTCTATGCCATTCTCGGGACCGGTCTCTGGCTGGCGATTCTCGGCTCGGGTATCCATGCGACTGTAGCAGGAATTATTGTGGCAATGTTCGTCCCGGCACGCGCTAAATATGATACCGACAAATTCCTCTCGGAGGTAAGCACGCATCTGAATGAGTTTCAGTGTGAACCAGCGGGCTGTGGTCATTCTATTCTGCTCAACGAGCGACACCTGAACGCGGTCCAGTCCATCGAACTTGCCGCCCACCACGCCGAGACGCCGCTCCAGCGTCTCGAACATTCCCTTCATCCCTGGGTTGCCTTTGTCGTAATCCCGTTCTTCGCGCTGGCGAATGCAGGAGTGTCATTCGCCGGAATGGACATTCTAAATGCCTTGCTTTCCCCGTTGACTCTGGGCGTCTCTCTCGGACTTCTTTTGGGTAAGCCCCTCGGCATCACGCTGCTGTCGTTTCTCACCGTGAAGACCGGTCTGGCGTCATTGCCGTCCGGGGTAAGATGGTCCCACATTGTCGGGGCGAGCATCCTGGGGGGAATAGGATTTACGATGTCACTCTTTATTATGGGGCTGAGTTTTTCCGATGAAACCTTAATCGATCAGTCCAAGTTCGGCATTCTCGCGGGCTCTCTCGCATCGGGCGTAATCGGTCTTGCCTTTCTGCGTTTCGGACCGGCTGGAAAGGGGGATCGTGACTGATGCTAAGCGCGCCGCTTCCCCAGGTTTATTTCCTCGATCGCCTCTTGAGCGATGAGTCTGACATTATGATCATCATCGGCCAGGACTTTCTGAAGAAAGGGGACAGCGACCGGATCGCCGGCAATCCCCAGAAGATTTGATGCATCGCCGCGTACTACGGCTTCATGATGGTTGAGGAGAGGAAGCAGGTGAGGAACTGCCCTGACAACGTTCCCCCTGTCCCGGACCGCGAGGTCTTCCATCATTGCGGTGACGCCGACCCTGACTCTCACCCGTTCGTCCTGAATGAGTTCCCCGACAAGTTTGTATAATCCGGAGTCATGGAGGAACATGTCGATAATGTTCTCGAGAAAACCTGCTTCCATATGGTCCGCAATCAGCGCTCTCATATCGTGGTCCATTTTTGCCTCATTATTCATACTCTATTATAATTTACATGGATCAGGAGCGCCATTTGGTGTACAATAACCTGAAATCAATGGGTTTTTTGGGGGACATAAGGCGGGACTACAGGGCGGTATTCGAAAGAGACCCCGCCGCCAGAAACGGCCTCGAGGTGGTCCTTGCCTATCCGGGCTTTCATGCGATATTCTGGCACAGGCTTAACCACAGGCTCTGGAATCTCGGCATCCCGGTCCTGCCGCGGCTGATGTCTCACATTGCGCGTTTTCTGACGGGCATCGAGATCCATCCCGGCGCCAAAATAGGTCCGGGCCTGGTGATCGACCACGGTATGGGTGTCGTGATCGGCGAGACTGCTGAAGTGGGTGAGAGTTGCCTTCTTTATCAGGGGGTAACGCTGGGCGGTACAGGCAAGGAGAAAGGGAAACGCCATCCGACCCTCAAGAACAACGTGGTTGTCGGCTCGGGGGCCAAGATACTCGGTGCTATAACAATAGGGAACAATGTTATCATAGGTGCCAATTCGGTCATCCTGAAGCCGGTCCCCGACAATGCGATATGCGTCGGCGTCCCCGGGAGGATCACGAAAAAGAAGATCGTCAGGATGACGACCGAGGACGGATTGGTCGAGATGATGGACTACTTCCCCGATCCCGTCGTAGAGAAGCAGAAGGAACTCGAATCGAGGATCGATGAGCTGACGAAGCGGATCGACTCTGTCGAGAGAATAAAAGAAAGAGGAGGGCGGATGAGGATCTACAACACCCTGACCGGCAAGAAGGAGGAATTTCTCCCGGTCGAGGAGGGGAAGGTCGGAATGTATGCCTGCGGCGTCACGGTATACGACCACTGTCATATCGGGCATGCACGGAGCGCGGTTGTTTTCGATGTGATGCGGCGGTACATGATCTATAAAGGTTATAAGTTCAAGTATATACGGAATTTCACCGATATCGACGACAAGATCATCAACCGGGCCAAGCAGGAAGGGATCGCCTGGGACGCGGTCGCGAAGAAATATACGGAGGAGTATTACCTGGACATGGACCGTCTCGGGGTAGGAAGAGCTGACGTGGAGCCGAAGGCGACGGACCATATACAAGAGATCATCGAGATCGTCAAGGGCCTCGTGGACAAAGGCTATGCATATGAGGTCGACAAAAGCGTGTATTTCGAGGTCGGCAAGTTCCCGGGGTACGGTAAACTCTCGAAACGCGACCTTGAGGACATGGTGGCGGGCGCACGAGTCGATGTGGATGAAAGAAAGAGAAACCCCATGGACTTTGCGCTCTGGAAAGCGTCTAAAGAAGGCGAGCCGTCATGGGACAGCCCATGGGGGCCCGGACGTCCCGGCTGGCATATCGAATGCACCGCCATGTCGCTGAAGCATCTGGGGGAGACCTTCGATATACACGGCGGAGGTGCCGATCTTATCTTCCCGCACCACGAGAACGAGATCGCCCAGTCAGAGGCATATACCGGGAAGCCTTTCGTCAAGTACTGGGTCCACAACGGCTTTATCACGATCGATAAAGAAAAAATGTCGAAGTCCCTGGGCAACTTCTTCACAATAAAAGAAATACTGAATAAATTCGATGCGGAGGCGGTGAGGTTCTTTCTCCTCTCGACCCACTACAGGAGCCCGATAGAGTTTTCAGACGAACAACTAAGGGAGGCCGAGGCGTCCATCGACCGGTATTACACGACTGTTCTTCGGATACGGGACTTTCTTTCTCTGGAGAACATGAAGGAAAAGGCCGGTGCCGATGAGAAGGCGCTCGAAGAAATGCTGGCGAAATTCCTCGACAGGTTCAAGGACGCGATGGACGATGATTCCAACACTGCGCTTGCGATAGGGAACATCTTCGAACTCATCCGGATGCTGAACAAGTACATGGACGGGAAGCCTTCAGGCAAGAAGGCCGTGGAACTGATAAAGAAGGCGGATGAAATGCTCAGGGAGACGGGGAACGTGCTCAACCTCTTTCACCGGACACCCGAAGAATGGTACAGGGACCTGATGACGGTCAAGGAGATCGGTCTTACCGAAGATGGCATACTTGCCCGGATCAACGAGCGCCGGGAAGCGAGGGAGAGAAAAGACTGGGGCGAGGCCGACCGGATACGGAAAGAACTCGAAGAAAAGGGGATCCTGCTTGAGGACAGGAAAGACGTGACGGGGTGGAAGGTGAGGGTGTAAGCGTTATTAACAGACGGGCGATACTGAAATCGCAGCCCTCCCCCTGACCCAAGGAAGCCCGCCGGGAGCATCGGTCTTTTCAAACGAAGTGTCTTTTTTAGTATACGGGAACCAATGAATATCCCTGGGCCTGGTACCCGATTACCGATATAAACCCATTCCCTACTTTTTTGATCTCCGGCAGCACCGATGCAGGGTCTACATTAAACGCCTTTGCGGCCACGAGACAGATTTCGAACTCTATTCCGTCCTTTGACATCGCTGATACTGTATTGGCAATCTCGTCAAGGGCTTTCTGATCCTCCGGGGAAAAACCTTCCCTGTTTTTAGAGATAAGCTTTACTGATGGACCACTGAACACAACTGCAAAGACCGGGGTCTTCTTCATCTCTGTCAATTCTTTATATGTTTTGTGGATTAACTGCAGGAGGGATGGGGCGCTTTTTGGATTGCCCACCCTGTCGTCAAAAACCGCCTTGGCTGATTTGACACCCGTCATGGCGCCGTATTGCTCACCGGAAACAGCTGAAACCGCACAGATCATCGAAATTACCGCTAACAAACTAATCGATGTAATTATCTTCCTTTTCATTATCAATCCTCCTCTACAATGCTTTCCTGCAGAGATTAATCTCCAGTCAAATGTTAATTGTCGACTTTCATCCTAAATGAAAGGATCTCGTTCCTGAATACATTGTATCAAACAAGATTGCTGTCGCCTAATTATTTTAGCCCATATTATTCACAAACTGAGGTCAGAGCAAGACGCCGCACAGTACTTTCTCTCA
>JBECKU010000076.1:0-6620 GCA_040235385.1 Candidatus Sulfobium sp.
GGGCATCCATCAGGGCAGCGGACCGCGCCGCGTGGCCATAGCCATGGGAAGAAATTAAGTATGCAGCCGAGTGCTCCTCGTTTATCATCGCTGACAACTATTATCCGGAAATACCCGATACGATTCAAAATTTGTTTTAAAACTTTTCCATAACTTACAAACCATCCGATTCTTTGGCTGATGTAGGACCGCAATCTACGGGATAAATGCCGACAGTCCTACAAAAAAATCAGTAATCCGCCGACAGTCTTTCCGATAATCCCGAATTATAATTTATGTAGGCATATCTTCAAACGTCCAAGAGAGGAAACGAGAGAAATCATAAAGGAGGAGATCATGAGAGAGAAAATAATGTCGCTTCTACTAATAATCGCATTCGTGAGCGGATCGTGCGGGTGTGCATCGATACCGGAGGAACATAAAGGGGCCGGAACCGGAGCAGCCGTCGGCGGGGCAACGGGAGCTGTGGCCGGGGCGCTGCTTGGATCCGCAGGCGCCAAGACAGAGATGGCGATTGTCGGAGGGCTGGTCGGGGCCCTTGTCGGCGGGGCGATAGGTCATTATGCGTACGACAAAAAGAGGGACCGGGAGGAGACGAACAGCAGATATAATTATCAGCCCACAAGCGGTTCCACGCTCAGGATAGAAAATGTCTCGGCATTGCCAGCTTCAGCCCGGCCCGGCGATACCGTAGATCTAAACGCCACATATGCGGTGATGACACCCGATCCCGAAAGCGAAATAAGTGTAACTGAGATTCGGGAGATCCGTCACGCCGGTGAACTTGTGGGGAAGCCCGAGATCACGGTGACCAGGAGTGGCGGAACTTATACTTCTTCCGTACCTTTGATCCTGCCGAATGATGCAAAGAGCGGTGAATATGTAGTCACCACCACTGTGCAGACCGCAAACGCAAGTGATTCTAGATCGACAACTCTATATGTCCGCTAGGGCATCTTGATTCTCGAAGACGGTGAATCGACTTTTCGGATGAGGTCGATCACCGTTACTTCGGGCGGCGCGAGGAACCGGATGGGGGGACCCCAAGTCCCGGACCCCCTGCTTACATAAAGAAGGCTATCGGCGGATACGCTTGCAAGTCCTGAAAGGACGGGATAGTAGAGCCATGTTACGACCGTGAAAGGAAATATCTGACCCTTGTGCACATGGCCCGATACCTGCAGATCGAAAAGGTCCGCTGAGCCTTTATCAAGAAGCGGCCGGTGTTTGAGAAAAAGAATGAACTTCTCGGGGTCCAGCGGAGACAGGACCGCTTTTTCCGTGAGGCCTTTTGAAAGGCCGAAAGCGTCTGCGGTAGGATCATCCACGCCTGCTATGGTAATAATGTCGGCAACGTCGACAGCCTCTGCTCTGAGCAACCTGAAGCCGGCCTCTTCGGTGAAAAGTTTTGACTGTTCGAATCCCGCGTAAAACTCGTGGTTGCCCGTTATGGCGTATTTCCCGAATCTGGGTCTGATCCCCTTCAGAAGGTCCGACAAACCATTGAGCTTGTTCACCTGCCCGTCGACAAGGTCGCCCGTGGATATGAAAATATCAGGTCCGGCTTCTTTAACTTTTTCGAGTATCTTCTTCAATCTCCGCTCCCTTACGATGAGGCCCAGATGGACGTCGGATATCTGGACGATCCTGAGCCTCTCAATGGAGGCCGGCAGTTTGGATGTATTTATCGCGACATTTTCGACGCGGATCGCCTTGGCCTCGAAATATCCGTATGTGGCTGCAGTCAGTGAAAAAAGCAAAGGCAGATAAAAAGCCCATCTTGTCGACAGACTGAGGCGGGAAAGGTCCTTCTGCAACATTATCCCCCCCACATATACTACTAACCGGTAAAGGTCGACGGCGAGTGAAGAGGAAAAGAAAAGGAAGAGCACCCCCAGCCAGAGATATCCTGCATACGCCATGACCTTTGCAAAGGACTCATATCCGGCTTTTTCCGAAAATCTTACGATAACGGGGGCGGCCACCATCACCGCCATAAAGATTGCGATGCCGAGACCGGTCCGGACCCCGAAGGCAAGAGCAGCCTTTGCCTTGAGGAAGGCATAGACATGGACAGTCGAGTAGATAAGGAAAAAAAAGAGCAGAAAAAGTCTCATCTCGCTTCTTCCTTAACGGCTATTTCGATGGAGATATAATTCCTGTTCATCTTAATACCTTATCAATAACGAGGGTTATTTATTTGTTTTTTTAGGGTCTTGAGGGTATAAAAGATTTCCTCGACGGTCTGGTAACGCCCGTTCCGGTCCTCGCAGATACATTTCATGGTAAGCTCGTCGAGCCATTCGGGTACGTCATTCATAACTTCAGAGGGCTTTTTTGTTTTGACCGGATCGAGGCCTCCGGCGAGCATTTCATAAAGTATGATACCCATCGAATAGATGAGCGAGGTTTGATCTGGCTTTGCCCCCGGACCTGTTTCAGGGGAGATGTAAACCGGATTTGTCAGTCCCGAATCGAAAAATGTCACCCTATTGGTCGCATCGACAGAAATATTCTCAGGAGAGATATTTTCAGGGAACTCCCCCCGCCCCATTTTTTCCCCCAGTGCTTTCAGCGCCTGCACCCAGAGCTTTAAACTGTATCGGGGCTCCAGCCGTGTCTCCGCCATTTTAGCCAGGGTTATTGATTCCGCCATTGACTTTGAGCCGTCATCAAATCTCTCGGGTATAACGTGGCTTTCGGGCTCCGGTTCCGCTTCTTCAGGGGGCGGCGAGATACAGGACCGGAGTTTGTATGCCACATCCAGATAATCAGGCTCCAGAGCCAGGATATTCTCATATATCTCGCGCGCTTTTTCGATATCGTCCGAGTTTTCAAGCAGTTCGGCATAGATGTAATACTTGTTTATATTGGATGCCGTGAGATCTTCTCCGGCAAGCGAGAACCCGTACATCTCGGCAGCTTCCTTCAGCATGCCTTCATCTTTAAGGAGAAGTGAGGCCTTGTGATAGTCTTTCGCCTCCCTGTATGCCCTGACAGCGGCCATCCGGTTGCCTGTCATTTCGAGTGCACGGGCGGTCATGAGTTTGTCCCCGTTCCGGCTGAAGATCCTTGCGGCCTCGGCATAGAGGCCTGCGGCCATGCTCGTCTCTCCGGCTTTCTGAAGGTCCCCGCCTTTTTCGTACATCTCCGTAGCTTTATTCACCTGTCCCAGGGCTTCATAAAGAGAGGCCGCTTTGATGAAGTCGCCGCCCTGGTCATATAGAGCTGCGGCTTTCTCGGGGTCCTTTAGCCTTTCATAGACGGCCCCGGCGGAAACGAACCGGCCCTCCCGCTCTTTTTTCCCAGCGTCCGCCTTCATTTCTTCGATCAGACCTTTTTCCCTCAGACGCCTGACAAACTTCGTTATTTTCAGAATGAGATAAATCGATATCGGCAGGCCGATTATAAGGACTAATCCCCAGAAGAGAAAAGATATTCCTTCCATTGCTCTCGATCCTATCCTGCCCGTTTCCACGGGATAGACAGGGAGGGAGGCAATTATCTTTGCGCATTCACGCGCCAAAACACCCGGAATCGTAAAAATGAATAGCTGCTCCATTATGAAATCTCGCCTCTGCGCCTGCTAAATCGGCATGATTTCGTCTTCCATGTACAAATCGGCGGAAATATCAGCTATTATAGCAGATACACCTTCGGAGAGATCTCTGGAAATCGAGAAAAAATCACGGCGGATCGTTGATCCCGGAAGGAAAGAATTTCATCAAGCCGCTTGATATAATCAAAAAATATTATCCGGCCGGGTCGGCCGCGCATATTATCCTGGTAGGACATAGCAGGATGGTGGCCGAGAAGGCGCTGGAGGTTGCCGGGAGTGTGGCCCGCCTGGACCCTGATGTCAGTTTTATCGAAGAGGCTGCCATGCTCCATGATATCGGGATTTTCCTGACCTCAGCGCCGGAATTGGGGTGCTTCGGTGAAAAAGCATATGTCTGCCACGGATATCTTGGGAGGGAACTTCTTGAAAGGGAGGGCTTATCCAGGCACGCTCTCGTCTGCGAAAGGCATGTAGGGGTGGGGATCAGCATTGCCGATATAGACATCAATAAACTTCCGCTTCCGAGAAGGGATATGTTGCCGAGGACATTGGAAGAAAAGATCATATGCTTCGCCGATAAGTTTTTTTCCAAGAAAATGAACTCGACCGGACGGGAGGAGCCGCTTGAAACAGTGAGAAAGAATATTGAGAAATACGGCGCCGATAAACTGAAGAGATTCGATGAAATGCATGAATTCTTCAGTAAATAACTTTTTCCAGAAAGAGCCCTGTGGCGGGGGCGGTGGGACCCGCTGATGTCCTGTCGCAGGATTTCAAAATACGGTTGAAGCCTTCGGGAGATATATTTCCCCTCCCGACCTCCACTAAAGTTCCTACAATATTCCGCACCATGTGCCTAAGGAAGGCATTTGCCTCTACCTGGATTTTTATGAAATCCCCTCTTATTCGGGCTGTCATGAATCCGATTCCGGAGAACCTTGCGATGCTGCATCTGTACAAGGTCCGCACCGGATGTTTTGAGCCGCAGCCAGAGGCCCTGAAAGAGGAAAAATCATGCTCCCCAAAGAGAAGAGACGCCGCCTTTTCCATATCCTCAATATTGAGTCTAGTGCCCACCCGCCACACATACCTGTGAAGAAACACAGATTGTTGCCTCTCTTCGGAAATAAGATAAAAATAGCTCTTTCGGGTAGCCTGATATCGAGGATGGAAGTCCCCCCCGGTTTCTTCCGCATTCATGACCCTGATATCTGAAGGAAGTTTTGCGTTTAAGGCCCTCATGAGGACCTCCACCGGAAGCGACGATTCAGTACTGAAGGCCGCCACCTGGGCCAGTGCATGGACCCCGGCGTCTGTCCTGCTGGCACCGGTGAGTCTCACCTTTTCGTCCGTGATTTCACGGACTTTTTCCTTCAGCGTGTCCTGTATCGTCCTTACCGATTTCTGAGACTGCCACCCGTGATATTCCGTCCCGTCGTATTCGAGCAACAATTTTATGTATCTCATCGTTATTGATTTTCAGGGAATGACGAGTTTTAGTCAAGTAGGGGCAATTCATGAATTGACCCTATGGGCGGTCATCCGTAACGCTATTGCAAATATCCATGGAAGGTTTTAATATTAAGAGGAAATTATTGGGAGCGACATCTCGATTACCCTCGAAAACCTTGAATCGGACCTTCGCAACCTCGCCGACCCCGAAAAAGCGGTTATTCTGTCCCGCTTTTTCAAGACTGGAAAAGGACAGTATGGGGAAGGGGACATCTTTCTCGGCATTACCGTGCCCAAACAACGTGTTGCCGCAAGGAAATACTCCAAACTTTCCCTGAGAGACGTCAGCCGGCTTCTTTCGAGCAAAATCCATGAACAAAGGCTTGTAGCCCTGCTTATCCTCATCAACAAATATCAAAAGTCGGATCCGGAAGGCAGGGAAAAGATTGTCGAATTTTATCTTAAGCACTCAAAATACATAAATAATTGGGATTTAGTCGATCTCTCTGCTCCTAATATTCTGGGAGATTATCTTAGCGATAAGGACCGGCCGGTTCTTTGCCGGCTTGCCCGGTCCCGAAATCTCTGGGAGAGAAGGATCGCGATCTTGTCAACCTTTCCTTTTATAAAAATGAACGATTTCCGGGACACTCTTCTTATTTCCGAAATCCTTCTTCATGACACCCATGACCTAATCCATAAAGCGGTCGGATGGATGCTTCGGGAAGTCGGCAAGAGAGACGTGAAGGCGTTAGAAGAATTTCTTCAGAGATGTTACAGGCTTATGCCCCGGACCATGCTTAGGTATGCCATAGAAAGATTTGAGGAAAAGACAAGGCAAACCTATCTGAAGAAGTGAAAATATAAAATGTTGTAGAATCACCCGCCCGATCTTTTGACAAATCTCGTCATTTTAAATATATTATCGGGGTTTTATGACGATTGTGCTCGCCACAAAGAACAGAAAAAAAGTCGAGGAGATGAAGAGGATATTTTCGGGATATGACGTCCGGTTTCTGACCCTTGATGCATTTCCCGGGTTGCCTGAGATAGAAGAAGACGGCAAAACCTTCAGGGCTAATGCCGTGAAAAAGGCGGTGACGGTTGCCAGGGAAACCGGTTTCCCGGCCATCGCCGATGATTCGGGCCTGGTGGTAGAGGCGCTCGGCGGCGCCCCCGGCGTATATTCGGCCAGGTACGCCGGAGAAGGCTCGGATGACCGGAAAAATGTCAATAAATTGCTGCGTCAATTGAGGAACATAGATGACGAAAAAAGGGGTGCCAAATTTGTATGCTCCATCGCTTTTGCCCTTCCTGACGGCCAGTATAAGACCTTTTCCGGTCAGGTGCATGGCAGCATCGGCCGGAGGCGTATCGGGTCAAACGGGTTCGGGTATGATCCGGTATTCTATCCTGCCGGACACAAGAGAACTTTTGCCCAGATGCGAGATGCCGAGAAAGATTCTCTGAGCCACCGCGGCAGGGCGATGAAAAAATTTTACGAATATTTAAAGAATTTATTGTGAATTTATTAATTTATCGTTAATAATTAGCGGGTTCAGCGATTTTTAAGTGACTTGGTAATTTAAAAATCAGAATAATAAGTAAT